>JADFHN010000052.1 GCA_022567155.1 Bacteroidota bacterium | reverse complement strand
TCTCCTGCCTCTTTTGCAATCTCCAAAAGTATATTAATGTTAATAGTTATTTTTTTACCCATGTTTTAAAATTCATGCAATAATAGTGATCAATAATAAAACCTTGCAGATAATAATCGAAATTTGGCTTACAAGATGAAGTGCGTACTAACTGATACGTTTACCCTTCTGGTTTCATTAGATCTAAGGGATTCTTATATTCAAGCCCTTCAGGCTTTTTTAATCCGGCCGGGAAGTTTGGGAACCAACCGGTACAGGTTGGTTATCAACCGGTGAGTCAATAAGCTAAGCCGTTACCGGAAATTAAAACTTAAAATACGTGATGGTTGATGACGGTCAACAATAATGCAAATTTTATCTATCAAATTTACTTATTTGGGTTACCCACTTAAAGCGCAGAGATTTTATCCTAAAACCGCCTTAAATCTACTGAATCGCAATTTTTGTCCGATTTCTGAATCAGAGTAGATAATGGCTATAGTTTAATACAGCATTATTAAATGTAAATGGCTAAAGCCCAGTATATTATAGTGATCTCAAAACCCCAGGCTTAAGCCTGGGGTTAGTAGTACTAATAAAAAAAAGGACTTTAGTCCTGTATAATTGCAGATTGCAACGCTAATTTAAAATATAGCCTGGATGATTTGTAATTTATTGTATACCAATGTTTTGATACCTAAATGGGTAACCCTATTTACTTATTAACCCCTGCAACCTTAGCAAGGTCACCTGGAAGGCCTACCGGACAGCCAGGGACCTTGCGCCCGGAGTGATAGGTTGTTTTAGAATTCTGCTTCAAGGTTCATGCCTTCGGCCTGCAGGCTCTTTCGAGTAACCTTGAAGCGGAGAGGTGAAGTGAATTCAAATGGCTATATCAGGCTTTTTGATTTGACATTCAATGAAACCGGTCCGGATTTAGTTGCTTAATAGAAATTGACGGTAACTTATTATTCACCAAATCCGTTACAATCAAGCCCGTTACCGGCCCCAGGCTCAGCCCCATCATGGCATGACCGGTTGCAGCGATCAGATTCGGATAGCGATCAAACCTTCCGATATAGGGCAATCCATCAGGCGAACATGGCCGTAATCCTGCCCACGCCGTTTTATCTTTCAGTATTTGATAGTTGATCTCAGGGATATACTGCTCTACCGATTTAAGATATCCTTCCACTCTTTTTCTGTTGACAGAGACATCGTTGCCGGCAATTTCCATGGTACCGGCAAGCCGTAACTTATTGCCCATGGGGGTAACAGCCACCCTGGCTTCGGTAAGAATTGAACAAATTCCGGGCATCTTGCCGGGATTGTCAATGGTAACGCTGTATCCTTTTCCTCCCTGCATGGGGATGTCTAATCCGGCCTTTTTTGCCAGTTCAGCAGAATCAATACCTGCCGCAAGTACAAATTCATCTGCTTCTAAAAAGCGGGTACCTGCACGGACACCCTGAATTTTACTATTTCCATAATCGAAATCCCGGACTTCCAGGCCTTTTATAATTTCAACGCCCCTGCTTTTCAGATTTATTTCCAACGATTTCATAAATGCGGCTGGATCGAGAAAGGCATCTCCAGGGTAGTACACGGCTCCTTTTGCCTTGTAGGCAATGTTGCTATCCAACTCATTCAATTGACTGTTATTCAAAATTTTGGCTTCAATGCCCAACGAAGCGGCCGCTTTTGCTGTTTCTTTTTCTTCCTCTTCACCCTTTTGTGTAGCATACAACATTAATAACCCTGCAGATTTAAAATTTACACGTGCATCAAGCCCGTCGGTAATTTCCTGAAAAAGCCTCCTGCTAAGCTGATTCATATCGGCAAGTAAAGGAGCTGCATGACGTACGTGTCCGGCATTTGCATGCCTGTAAAACTGCCAGCACCATCTGATCAGTGTTGCATCAAGCCTTGGTTTTATATAAAACGGGCTGTCAGCACGAAGCATCCACAACAATCCTTTTTTGATAATTCCCGGAGAGGCCAGTGGGATAAAGTGACTGGGAACAACCATCCCCGCATTGTGGTAAGACGGACTGTCATCCGTCCTGCTTCGTTCGAGTATGGTAACATCATGACCTGACCCGGCCAGGTAGTAGGCCGTGCAATATCCGATGATTCCTCCACCGATTACAATGACTTTTTTACCCATACGCTAAATTACCTGAAAACCCATGGCATACGGATCATCCTCTTCATCAATAGTGATGATATTCCGTCCGTAAATTTTGGCCCATCCTTCGATTTCAGGGATAATTGCATCGAACGCACCTACGTTCGTTTTGCCGGTTATCGTACCAGTAAACGTGCTTCCGATAATGCTTTCATGTATAAATTTATCTCCTGGTTGTAGTTTACCTTTCGCTGCCCATTGCGCCATCCGTGCGGAAGTTCCGGTGCCGCATGGCGACCGGTCAATGGCTTTATCGCCATAAAAAACGGCATTACGTGCCGTTGCCTGTTCTGATATTGGCTGGCCGGCCCATAAAATATGGCTGCAACCACTGATCCGGTTGTTTTCCGGATGTATAAATTCAAAATCCCTGTTAACGTTTTCCCTCAACTTCCTGCTGAAATCAATCAGTTGAGAAGCCGAAAAATCCTGTAGTCCTGTGAAATTTTCCTGGATATCGATAATGGCATAAAAATTTCCTCCATAAGCTACATCAAACACTAAATCGCCCAGCCCCGGACAAGCGGCATGCATATTTTCGCTATGCAAATATGAAGCTACGTTGGTGAATTTGACCGATGAAACTTTGCTCCCGTTTTTTTTATATCCGGCAATAACAAGACCGGCAGGAGTTTCAAGTCTTAATACTCCTTCCTTCTTTGGTAAAACAAGGTTATGTTCGATCATAACTGTCACCGTTCCAATGATGCCGTGTCCGCACATCGGGAGACAGCCGCTGGCTTCAATAAAAAGGATACCGGCATCGTTTTCCGGATCTGAGGGTGGGTACAAAATACTTCCGGACATCATATCATGGCCTCTGGGTTCAAACATCAGCCCTTTTCGAATCCAGTCATAATCCTTTATGAAATGAAGGCGTTTATCCATCATGTTTTTCCCTTTAAGCACAGGGCCACCTTTCGTGACAACCCGTACGGGATTGCCACAAGTATGTGCATCAATGCAGGAAAATGTTTTGCTATGCATCTTTTGAGATATTTTCATAAACCATTTTGGCGGCTATCAGATCCTCGAGGGCATGACCAACGGACTTAAAGCATGTAATCTCATGGTCGTTTCTCCTGCCCCCTGCCATGCCGCGGCACAAACCAAACAAGTCGCCCCTGATATCTGACTTTTGCAGCACGCCCGTTTGAAGTGGGATCGCCAGATCGCCTGTCTCCTTTAACGCACCTGGTAATGCGTCCACGTAAAGGCTGCTGCGGCTGATCACCTCATCATCAGCTTCACGCATATCCGGCTTGTATGATCCCACCAGGTCCACATGGCTCCCTTGCGTAAGCCATTTTCCTTTTATCAGAGGAGTGTGTGATAAGGTGGCGGATGATATCAGATCACTGTTTCTGATTGCAGTTTCCAGGTCATCGGTTGGCTGTACTTCCACGCCTTCCATGTTAAGATCAGAAGCCATATGCGCCGCTTTTTCTATGTCCCGGCCCCATATTTGCACTTTTCTGATATTCCTGACCTTGCAGTGTGCTTTTACCAGCTCGGGAGCAAGGGCTCCTGTACCTATCATTGTCATGGAAGAGACGTTCTTCCGCGACAGGTAAAAAGAAGCCAGGGCTGAGGCCGCCGCCGTTCGTATTTTCGTCAAGGCTCCGGCATCCATTACTGCAAGCGGCTTGCCAAATACCGCATCAAAATAAATGTACAGTCCATGAATGGACGGAAGGCCGGATTTGCTGTTATCAGGAGAAACCGTAACCACTTTTACACCCAGGTTTTGTTCTGCTTTCCAGGCCGGCATAAGCAGTAAGGTTGATTCCCTGTTTTGCGAAGCGCCTGAGAAATTATGGTGATGCCTTTCAGGCACAACAATATCAGATGTAAATCCATCCCTGAGGGCTCCTATTAGGGTGCTATAATCCAGGCAGGCCACTATTTCTTTAGCACTAATAATCCTCATTCAATTTTATCTTTTGTATAGCTGCCGTTAACGAGCCTCCAGATATCCATCGGATTATCGTTATGAAGCTCCGGGGGTAATAGCGTTTCCGGCCAGTTCTGAAAACTCAGTGGTCTTACAAATCGCTTAATTGCTGCGGTTCCAACGGAGGTAAATCTGACATCGGTAGTTGCCGGATATGGACCCCCGTGCTGCATGGATGGGCACACTTCTACACCTGTTGGCACACCGTTCAATATCAGCCTTCCTGCTTTTTCCCGGAGCAAATGAATCAATCCGGAATACTCTCGTAAATCTCTTTCAGTTGCCATAACCGTAACGGTTAGCTGCCCTGGCATATTTGCAACAACTTTTGTCAGCTCGTCTCTGTCGTTGCATCTGACCAAAAGCGAATAGGGCCCGAAAACTTCTTCATGCAGGGTTGGATTGGCAATAAAATCTGAAGCTTTGACAGCAGCTACTACCGGATTTCCAGCGTTTATATCTGGGTTGTCATCTTGCGTATCCGTTATCGTTTCTATCCCATTTTGTTCAAGCATTTGAGATTTTCTATTCCTGTAATTATCAAAAATCCCTTTGTTGAGCATTACCGATGCTTTCGTATTTGAAATGGCCTTTCCAAGTGCATCGGCAAAGTGTTGTAGTGCTTCAGAGTTCAATCCGATCAGCAGACCCGGGTTTGTGCAAAACTGACCTGCACCCAGCGTAATAGAGCCCGCATACTGTTCAGCCATCTTCTCTGGGTTTGCATCCATCGCACCCGGAAGCAAAAACACCGGATTAACACTGCCCATTTCAGCAAACACCGGAATCGGTGTTTCTCTTTTTTGTGCGAGGCTGTACAACGCCTTACCGCCGCTGAATGACCCGGTAAAACCCACTGCCTTGACACCGGGGTGACTTACAAGCTGGTTTCCTGCATGAAAGCCGCTGTCCTGCACATGTGAAAAGATACCTTCCGGCATTCCTGAGGAAATTGCTGCATTGATAATAGCCAATGCAATCAGCTCACTGGTGCCCGGATGGCTGTTATGTGCTTTTACAATCACCGGATTTCCTCCTGCAAGCGCCGAAGCGGTATCGCCGCCTGCAGTGGAATATGCAAGCGGGAAATTGCTTGCACCAAATACAACCACAGTACCCAACGGAACCATCATTTTTCGAAGATCAGGTTTCGGCACAGGTGATCTGTCAGGAATTGCGGTATCGATCGCGGCCTCAACCCACGTTCCTTCGCGCACGAGTGCAGCAAACATTTTTAACTGATTTACCGTACGTCCGCGTTCTCCTGTAAGCCTTGCCTGTGGAAGACCTGACTCAAGCATGGCCCGTTCTATCAATGCATCACCTAATGCCATAATTTCATCAGCAATTTTTTCAAGAAAATCTGCTTTTTTGTCTTTATCAATTCCCTTATATATTTCAAAAGCCTGCGATGCCAGTTTCACTGCATTATCAATATCAGAAGTGGTAGCAGAATAAAATTTCCCGTCAAGCTGTTGACCGGTAGCGGGATTAATTGCATGAAACGTGTCATTGGTATCTCCAGTTAAGCCAAATCCAATATTATTTTTACCTGTGATTATCATATCATTTTATAGATTTTTGTAATCCGGCAGCTCCGGCCTGGATTTTAACGACGAATTTATTATTTCCAGCACTCTTTCTCTCTCCTCTCCGGCAAGCGGCAACCTGGGTGGCCTTACATTTTCGTTACCCAGGCCCGTGGCGGTTTCCGCAAGTTTTATGTTTTGTACCAGCTTTGAACTGATATCAAGCTCGAGTAAAGGAATAAACCACCTGTAAATTGCAATGGCCTCCTGTATCCGGCCTGCGTTTGCCAACTTATAAATTGCCACGGTTTCCTGCGGAAATGCGCATACAAGTCCTGCCACCCAGCCGTCGGCACCCAACAACAGGCTTTCCAAAGCCAGGTTATCAACCCCGCTTAGTATTCTGAAACGATCACCGAACACAATTTTCAATCTGGTCAGGTAAGTAATTTCTCTTGAAGACTCCTTGATGGCCGCAATATTGGGAATATCGGACAGTACCTTAAACATTTCAATATCAACATTCACTTTATAATCCACGGGATTATTGTAAATCATAATTGGAAGCTCTGTGGAAGCCGCGACAGCGGTAAAATAGGTTAATGTTTCGCGAGCGTCTGAATGATAACGCATCGGAGGTAACAACATCAGGCCGTTTGCTCCATTCTCTTGCGCATTCCTTACAAATGTAATGGCGTCTTTTGTGGTTTGTTCTGCTATGTTCAGTATTACAGGCACACGCCCGTCGCTCAATTCAATGGTGAATTTCAGGATTTGCTGCTTTTCGTCTTTCGTCAGACTGCTTGCTTCTCCTAATGTTCCTCCAAGTATGATTCCCGAAACACCTGCTTCTATCTGCGCTTCAATATTTTGTCCGAATGCAACCATATCTAGCCGGTCGTCATCGGTAAACTTCGTGGTTACGGCAGGATAAATTCCTTTCCAGTTAACATTCATCATATTTCTGCATGGATTTTCATATAACAAATGTAGCAGGTTGCACAGCGATTAATTCAGCATTATTTATCCATTTATAATACTATATTATCATATTTAATAACTTTACTTTTATTTACCGCTATTTAAATACAATTATGAAACCTATATCTTTTCATGTATCTCGCCCTGAGAAGGAATCGGTAAAGGTGGAAAAAGACCGGTTGCCGCATTTTTATGATAAACTACATTTCCATCCAGATAATCAGATCACAGCAATTTGTACAAGCCGGGGAACCTTATATTCTGGTGACAGCATGACGTTGTTTGAAGATGGCGATGTGTATCTGATCGGGCAAAACCTGTCGCATGTATTCAGGAACGATACGCTGTTTTATTCTGAACCATCACATATAGCTGAATCGATTTCCGTTTATTTTAAAAATAATTTTATGGGGTCAGGATTTCTTGACAAGAAGGAAGCAACACATATTTCAGATCTTCTCATATCGGCACGAAAAGGAATAAGGCTTCGCGGTTCATTAAAAAAAACAATCTTCATCAAGCTTACGAAAATTGCAGAACTGGAAGGAATGGAACGTATTATCGACCTCCTTAACATTCTACATCAGATATCAGTATCAACCGAATTGGAAACGCTTGCGAGTGTGAGATATTCGATGCCCGTAAAAGACGAAGATAACAAGCGAATAAATTCGGTGTTTAATTACCTGATAAACCATTTTACAGAACAGGTAACACTTGAGATGATTTCGGAGATTGCCAATATGAGTCCAACAGCATTTTGCCGTTATTTTAAAAATCATACACGTAAAACATTTATCCAATACCTGAATGAAATCCGGATCGGGCATGCATGCAAACTTCTCATGTCAGACAATTTTTCAGTCGCACAGATTTGTTATGAATGCGGCTTTAGTAATTTATCAAATTTCAACCGACAGTTTAAGGTGATTACGGGCTATTCTCCAAGAAAATATATACAACAACGGTACCTGAATCAGGGGTAAATGTTGTTTTATGACGTCGGAAAATATGGCCGTTTTGACAAGGGTAGCTGACAAACCCCGGCTTGCATCCTTCCGGATATCAGAGAAAACTGCAGGATTGGATACATAAAGTATAGGATAGAATGATAAGCCACTGTATCAGAATCGAACAGGCAGTTTTATCCGATAGGATTTCCCAAACGCTTTCACGGCTTTTCTGATCAAATCGAAATATAACGTAATCCATAATACAATGGTCATTATCCAGATTACCATAATATTAAACCATACCGTATCGAAATAATATCCCATAAAATGCTTTACCGGCGAATAGAAGGTAGCTCTGAAATCCATGAAATTACGCGGTTGCGGGTCAGAATAGATAGGATATATCTTTTGGATCAACCGGTCCTGGGATTCTACAATTTTTATCAGGCTGTTGGCATTTGTTACCTCAGCAGAAATCGCGTCATTTTTATAGGCTTTTCGTAATTGTTCAAATTTTTCTTTTTTAGCAGGAGTATCTCTCATTTGCGATACCAGTGAATCTCTGGAATCGGCAAATCGTTTATATTTTGCGTTATAATAATTCTTCAACTTATTAATAAAAGTAAGTGTACTGTCATACACCTCCGGAGTGAAATCATTGACATTCAGGAGGTTTATTGATTTAAATTGCTCCTTTCCGACATTGAAAGTCTCCTTACCCAACTCATTGCGAAGTAACTTTAATTCTTTTTTTATTTTTATTTCAATCTTATCCTCCTCTGATAAATAATTATTAACCACATATGATAATTTCGTTTCCAGTTTAGGCAGGAAATATGTCTTCTTAAATTCTGCCTGTTTCATTTTTTTATTTACCATATAAAATTGGGATTCGTAGCGATTGTCTTTAAACTGGTTCACAAGCGATGCTTCAAAACCCCACCTTGATGCCATGATTTCGCCAAACCAGGGAACTTTGTCAATGACAGAAACAGATGGATTGAATTTATCGAATTTGATAACAACCCCGCTTAAAATCAACTGTGGAATAACCAGTAACGGGATCAGGATGTAAATTGTAACTGCTGAATCAAAAGCTGAGGAAATATTTAACCCGGTAATATTTGCAAAACAGGAACAACTGAACAGGATAAGCCATAAACTAAAATACATATCTTGTAATTCCAGAATGGAGTTACCTATAAGTACAAAGGTAAACGCCTGAACAGCCGATATTCCGAACAGAATTCCGGTTTTTGCCAGCAGGTAACTCCATTTGCTAAGATTCAGAAAAGACTCACGTTTCAATATTTTCCGGTCACGAAGAATTTCTTCTGCGCTAACCGTGAGACCCATAAAAATGGCTATAATGATGCTTATAAAGAAGTAGATGGGAATATTATCATTCTGGCTGAATACATATTCATTCGCACCGTCATCTACTATCACATAGTAACGGATGAGGTAACTCAGGAATAATGCGAGCAGCGGGGCTTCGAGAAAAGTTATTATTAAATACTGTTTGTTGCCAATCTTCGACAGGATGTCGCGTTGTGCGAATATTTTAATCTGATTGAGTTTACCGGGGAGTTGAAGTGCTGATTTAAGCGTTGATTTTATGCTCTTCGGAGAAGGAAGAGCAATGGTATCAGTGAAATGTGTATTCCATTGGTGCGGGGTTATCTTTCGCTGATCCGTAAATCTACCAAATTCATTGACCACTTTATTCTCAATAATGGTAAAAATCTGTTCGGCATTTACATTACCACATTCTATGCATGCACTTCGGTCTTTATTGACCATGTTTACTCGTGTTTTGAAATATACCAGGGCTTCCAGCGGGTTGCCATAGTATATCTGGTAACCGCCCACATCAAGAATTATCATGCTGTCAAACATTTTATAGATATCCGAGGATGGCTGATGAATGACGACAAAGATCATTTTACCTCTGAAAGTAAGCTCCTTGAGTAAGTCCATTATATTCTCAGAATCACGTGACGATAACCCTGAAGTGGGTTCATCAATGAAGAGAACCGACGGCTCTCTTAAAAGTTCAAGACCTATATTCAGACGCTTTCGCTGACCGCCGCTGATTATTTTTTTAAGGGGCGATCCAACTTTCATGTCTTTTGTCTCCAGCAGTCCGAGTATCTTCAGTTTACTGATCACAAGATCATGTATCTGCCCTTTGCTATATTTTCCAAAACAAAGCCTAGCTGCATAGTAGAGGTTTTGATATACCGTAAGTTCCTCAATCAAAAAATCTTCCTGAGGCACAAAGCCAATCACCCCTTCTATTTTTTCTGCATCACGATGAATGTTGATTCCGTTGATCAGTACTTTGCCGGCTGACGGCGGCTCGCTACCGTTCAGTACATTAAGCAGCGTTGATTTTCCGGAACCGCTTGCCCCCATAATGCCAATCATCTTCCCTCCTTCTTCCGATATATATATATCACGCAAACCCGTGTCACCGCTTCGGAAACGATAGGAAATGTGATCAGCCAGGAAGGAGAATTTTGAGCTTGCATCTTCTTCAATAAACCTCCCTACTACATCACTGTAATAGACCGGGCTGATTTTATTGCCCCGTATGGTAGATCCAGTAGGAAATACGCTGATTTGGCGGCTCTTTAGCGGTACACCATTTAAAGACAAATCTGAAATTCCCAGGTATTTGACAAAATAAGTTGCAGTTCCCGGAATACGAAGAATGGCAATAAGGCCAGTCAGGTTTTTGGCAGCAATTCGCTTACTTTTATACGGATGTTCGCCCGTTCCGTCATCAATGATGAGGATGTTTTTGGAATCAAATTCCTCTGCATCGGTGGCCCTTACAAATTTTTCAATTTGCCAGATATCCTTTTGATTTACTTTTATTATTTCGCCGATATAAAAAATTAGGTTGTTTTGACGTTCTGAGATTTCACCATCAGCCAGAACAAGTTCGATGATCTTGAGAATTAAAATGAGTTTTTGCTGCTGTGCCAGTCCTTTATTAATGTGCTTTCCTATTTCAGAAATCTGTGCCCAGTCATCCACAAACTCTATGGTTTCCTGGTCGGCGTCTTCTATCTCCTCAATCTGCGGTTTATACTCTTCACAATATTTGTCGAAGAGCTGAAGATAATGGGGAATCGATTCCTGGTTCAGATGAAAAGAAAGAAACTCCTTAATATTGGAACGTTCATCTTCGGTGATCCGCTCTTTTGCAACAATAGAAAATAACTGTATGATTAAACTTAATAATTCTTCACTCATTCTTAACCCTCTGTAAATGCATGAAACAGCATGCCTAAAAATAGTATAATTATAAATGGTATAAAAACCCGCGAACTAAACATCAAGTACGGAATAAATACGTACACGGCTATTGGTTGCCCCTGCTCAGGCAGCCTGCTGCTCTTCCCGCTTTGGTGATTTTTTTATTTTAATATACTTGCGGGGACCTGATACCCCCATAAGAAATGCATATGGATGAAGTGTATTCACATTTTCAAAAATAATTTTCAGCGTACCTAATAATGGCACCGCAACAAGCATACCCGGTATGCCCCATAACATACCGCCAAAAACGATGCCAATTATCGTAAAAAACGGATTGATCTGAACACTTCCACCAGTAATGTTAGGAGTAAGTATATTATTCTCCGTAAACTGAATGATTATAAAAAGAATCAGAACACCGATTGCTTTTTCAGGTGTCCCTGATAGCAGCGTAAACGTCAGCGGTATTGTCGCACCAATCAGCGTCCCAAAGTACGGAATCAGATTCATTAATGCAGATAATATTCCAAACATGATTGCATATTTGATCCCAACAATCCACAATCCAAACGAGTTAAGTACACATAAAATCAACACTACAGCTACTATACCACCAACATATTTTCGTGTTACATCCGATATCTGATCCATCACTTTTTTAGTGGCTTCGTGTTTGCCCGGTAGCGTAACCATCAAAACAAAATTTCTGAATTTATTTCTGTAAAAGGTCATAAAAAATACATACACAGGCAGAATTCCAAATGCAAAAATGGTGGAAGTGGTGGCAGATAAGGCACTCTGTATATTACCGGCGCCTGTTTCAAGCAATTTGTTTATATTGTCACGCATCCACTGTTTCTGACTGCCTACACTTACGCCAAAAATGGTTTCGACCTTATTTTGAATGATTTCAAGGCTAACACTTGCATTTTCTTTTATAGATTGTAAGTCAGCAAGAAAAAATGTGACCCGGTTGTATAAAAAGAACAGAATGCCGCCAATAACCGATATTCCGAATAAAATACTGATGATAATAGCCAAAGGTCGCGGTATCCTCTTTTTTTCAAGCAAGTTAGATATCGGAAACAGCAGGTATGAAAACAACACCCCGATAACCAGTGGATACAAAAAATTTCTCCCGACACTTGCAACGACAATAAACGCTATTATCCCTACAAGCCCGATCGTTATCTTTACTATCAAAGGTTGATTTTGCAGCATATTTATTATTCCATTTTTAAGTGGACTAAATTAAGCCAAATGAATCATTTAATACGTGTTGAACCACAAAAAATACCTGATATCCAACACTTGACTTGATATTATCAATCATGTCCTTCGTAAAATCAGCCTTTAAACCGCAATATTCAGGGTATGTCTGCCTGTCCATGCCATGCCATGCAGATTGGCGATTTATCTCCAAAGGACGCCACTTTCCGCCTTCCCTGCCAGCCCACAGCAGGCGGGTTAGCGTTCTTGGCGGTTAAGATATGCTTAAAGAATTCTGCCCCTCGAATATCGGTACTTTTATGACGCCCTCGTTATTCGGTTCTCAGTACATCCGAAGGATTCGCCCTTATAACCCTGAAGGTCTGATAACTGATTGCGATCAGAGAAATTGCAATAATGATTGTCCCAGCCAGCAAAAATATGAATGGCGTAATGAGTATCCGGTATTCAAACCCACTAAGCCAGTTATCCATGGTGTACCAGGTAACCGGTATGGCAATAAGCAGGGCTATTATGATCAGAACAACAAATTTTCCGGAAAGGATATAAATCAGGTTATTACGCGAAGCACCTAACACTTTTCTTATGCTGATCTCTTTGATCCGCGCTGACAGGATCAGGGCTGAAAAGCCAAACAACCCCAGGCAACTGATAATAACAGCCAGTGCGGTGGCACTTGTCATAATTTTACCAAGGTTTTCCTCTTTCAGGTATTGCACTTTCAGATTTTCATCAAGAAAATCAAAATCAAAAGGTTCTCCCGAATAAATTTCATTCCAGGCAGTACGAATTATGCCTAACGCTTCACTGGTTTTATCCGGGGCCAATCGAATAAAAATTTTTGGAGAAGGGTTGCTGCCGATATTTACATTATGGGAACCGCTAAAGCCAAGTTCGACATTCAGCGCCATTACCAGCGGCCCGATGGGCGCATGTAATGATTCAATATGAAAATCCTCCACAACGCCAATGATTTCATGATCTTTGAATCGACCATTCGGAATCATGCTGCCTACCGGGTTTTCTATTTCGAATTCTCTGACAAAAGATTCATTAACGATAAATGAACGTCTGTAATCGGCCTGGTTTCCTTCGTTGAAATCTCTGCCTTCAACAAGTTTGATAGCCAGCGTATTCAGGTAGTCAACACTAATCGTGTTATAATAAAAACTATATTGCACGTCTTCCTCCATCCAGGCAATATTTGTCCATGTGCCCGGTTCAAAGGTGTGTGATGCCATAGCCGTATTAATTATTTCCGTGTGGGACTTAAGTGCAAGTATCATTTTGTCTCCTTTTTCCATCCCTTTAGTAACCATTTCCATCCACCCTTTTGCATCGTCAACATTCGGGGTAAGCACTACCACGTGCTCCTTATCAAAACCCAGGTTCTTGTTTTGTAAAAAACGTAACTGATTTTTCATAATGAGTGTGGCTGAGATCAGAAAAATCGAAAGCACAAACTGGCCTGTAATCAGTACAGTGCGAAGAGAATGCCCGCCGGTATGCATCTTAATGCTTCCTTTGAGTATGGAAACGGTATTAAAACCCGACATGATCAGGGCAGGATAAAAACCTGATAAAACACCAATCAGAAGCGAGAGAAGCAAGAAAATACCGATATTTTCACCAGTAAGTTCAAATGCAAGCTCTTTATCTGAAAATTCATTGAACATAGGCAATGCGAGCCAGGCAATAAAAACGCCAATCAACAATGCAATCAAGGATGTGATAACCGCTTCGCCAATAAACTGTCGCACCAGTTGGCCTTTATAGGCACCCACTGTTTTTCGAATGCCTATTTCTTTTGACCGCTCCATTGATCTTCCCAGTGAAAGCGTTACAAAATTAATACTGGCTATAACCAGTATAAGTATGGCAATCGCACCAAGTATGAAAATGGTTTTCGGATCGCCCACCTGCACGCCACCGGGAGGAAGATCAGCATTAAGGTGGATGTCTTTCAGTGGCTGCAGAAAGATCGCATATTCTCTTTCTTCAAGCCTTTCTCCAAGCACCTGCTTCACAAGCGATACAAATTTAGCCGATACCGTTAGTGGATCTGCTCCTTCACGGAGCATAATGAAATTCTGACCATTGATCATAAACCATGATGTAAGCATCTGTTCCGGAAAAATATCTTTCAGATAATGATCAGAAACGATTAGTTCAAACCGGATACTGCTGTTTGAAGGTACATTTTCCACAACTGCCCTGACTTCAAATTCACGTGGCTGGCCGTTTATATTTATAGCCAGATTAGAACCGGCTGCATCAGTACTTCCAAAATACTTCTCGGCTATTTTTCTGGTAATGACTACATCACCCGGATCAGTAAGGACGCCGGCTGAATTGCCGTTAACAACATCAAAATCAAACATTTCGAAGAAATGCGACCCGGCAATAGTAATATTTTCATTAAAAGACTTATCGCCTTTTTTAACTAAATCATTAAAAGATGTAAATACCGTATATTTTTCAACCTCTTCATACGATTCATAAAGCTGTTTGCCCATGCTGAACGGCGTGGCTGTATTAACAAATTCTTTTCCACGCTGTTTTTCCTTCGTCCAGGGGCGGTATATCCGATCAGCATTGATATGGAAGGTGTCGTAGGTAAGCTCATTTTTCACAAACAGGATAATGAGAATGGCACATGCTATGCCCAGTGAGAGACCGAAAATGTTGATAAATGAAATAAATTTGGAGCGGAGAAGGCTTCTTATTGCAATTTTCAGGTAATTGATAAACATAATTCAGCTTAGCGAGGTAATGGTAACATTTCGTATGCTAAAACGAAAAAACAGGTAAAAGGGTTATACGCCGGGGCGTGGTAAAAACACAATGTGCGCAGGCCTTGACTTTGCGCTGGATTGCGCTCCGGCAGGCAGTGAAAGAGGGGGTTACCCTTCTTTCCTGTTTTGTAACATGCACTGTTCCCTCAAATCTAAAAGTTGCATTTATTAGTTGAATTTAATTATAAAATAGCTTTATTTCACATCAAACTGTATCCATAACGGCCGGTGATCGGAGATATAGGCCCGCATATAGGCGTTGAAAAGCAAGTCGGCATTGGACTTGGTCTTTACCTGGTCCCATTTACTTTTGAAGATCCCATTGTCAAAATCGAACACATTGTAACCCAGCACCTTTTTCTCCAATGTCCCCGGGGTAACCGCCAGCTGGTCGTACGTCTTTTTCCCGTTCAGATTTGAACCGCCGGTCTTGGAGAAGTAATCCGAAGGCAGCAGTCCGGACCTTTTCAAGGCTTTAAAGGCGTCGTCGGTACTTTTCATTTCCGGGATGTTCATGTCCCCCACCAGGATCACATCGTTATCGTAGGAGGTTTCCGTCGTGGCCCGCTTTTTGGCCCACCTGGATAACGTGTATATCTCCAATACTCTCCGGGCGTACTTGGCGCGATCTTTTGTAGTCTTGGAATTCTTCGGAGCGCCATAGTAGAGGTGTACATTGGCCACCATAAAATCCAGCTTGCCCGACCCGAAGGTCCCGATAAACGGGTTCCGGTCGAAGGCGGTAAAACGATGCTTGTAAAAAACTTCTATGCGCCGCTCCTTATAGTATGTCCATGGCACATTCACCGTGAGTTTAGGATAATTTCTTTCCGGAATGGCTACTTCGGCAAAGAGTTTTCCCAGTACGACTTTTTTAGTCCGGTAAATGTATCCCAAACGTTCGTTATTCCCGCCGGCGTCGGACATGATGAAATCAAACTCCTTTCCCATAAAACCCACGATCTTTTCAAAATTGGCATACCCTGCTTTGATTTCCTGGACGGCTACCAGGTCAAATCGTGATAAAAGGTGGGCTATAAGCTTCAGGTCCTTTTCTGTTCGCTTCTGCTCACCGAGGTTAGCAATATTCCAGCTTCCCATCAGGAGCTTACCGGGCCGGTTCGGCCTGGGTACCTTACGGTGCGTAATCCAGGCATCCATGTTTTTCTTCTCCTCTTCCAGGGAATAATTGTATTCCGGTTTTGGCCTTGGAAATGACGGCATAGTGATAAATGTTCTATTCTTAGTTTTTGAATTAATTAGAGTCTGTCCATAAAGTCGTTTATTCAAAGAAAAATTGAATGAATTTATTAATAAACCCACCCCTACCCCTCCCAGGAGGGGATTTATGGAATTCAATTTTTCTATATTGCAAGTTTATAGACAGACTCTATTTAGTAGTTATGCGGACCAATAAAAGGTGAAAAGGGCGATGCAACGGAACAGGATATCCTTTCTGATAGGTGCAGCAACGTTCGTATGTATGTGGGTCGCGTCTGGATGCACGGTCAGGAATCACCTTCACCTGGACTGGGATGGTGAATTCCTCGTCATTTCCGGGTCTCGATTGGATTCTCCGATCAAGGTGCACTACTTGGAAGCGTTTGTCCGGTCTGGCTCGAGCAATCAAGACTGGAGCGAGTCTGTGATATCACATCGGACGACGTTGATCGCTAAAGCTGAGGATGGATCCTCGTTGCATCTTCGGAGTGAACTCCCTGTCGAACCGGAGTCCGGCCCAGCTTCCACCGACCCACCTGTAGTAGTAGAGCAGTACATCTCTGCAGGTGCAGACGAGGTGACGTTCCTTCTGACTGCCCGGAATCGAGGCAGACAGGTCGTCGATGTCCTGTGGGCGCAGCCGTGCATCAGGGTAGGCGAATTCACAGGTCGCGGCCTCAAATGGTACGAGGAGGACCACTACCTTGACGCGTGTTTTATTTTTCTCGACGGCAAGTTGACGACTTTGGATGAGACGCCCCGGTCACCGGACGGGTTCTACACTCCCGGCCAGGTCTACGCACCTGTCGAGATAAACCGTGACGATCTCAACCCGAGGCCCCTCAGCTCCGCAATCCCATCGAGTGGTTTGATTGGGTGTTATTCCGCAGACGGGTCGATGCTGGTGGCAACGGCTTGGCAACCGTACCAGGAGCTGTTTCAGGGGATCGCCACATGCATCCACGCCGACTTTCGGATCGGGGGCCTCAAACCGGGGCAGACCAAGACCATCCGCGGCAAGATTTATGTCATGGAAAACGATGTAAAAGAGCTGTTGCGGCGGTATCATAGTGAATTCGGGGAATGAAAGACCTGCCGCCTAACAGCGTTTCCAGCCGATAGCGGGGCTGTGGTTTTTTGGATTAGTTATGTGCCCTTTCAAAGTTATTTTGTGAACTCGGGCTTCGGTGCGTTAAAATCCTGCTGCGGCTGAAACGACTAGCTACCCTGCCGTTCTTCCTCATTGTTCGGGCGAAGCAGGAGTCCCGATTGCCATGACATGGAAGACACGTTTGGTGATGCGTGAGAGCACCTTCACCGCAGTAGCTTTCACGGCTGCCGTATTCTATCTGATTGCATTTTGGGACGTACAGGACCATTTCACTGAAGGACCTCTGCGTGACTATTTGACCAGCCGGGCAGTGCATGTGGAACTGCCCCTGGCTGGGATCCTGTATGCTGGTAATCAGGAAACTGTAAATTTCTTGATGATATTTGATTTAGCCTGATTAATTCATGAATCTTTGTTATGAGCGTTTCAAGTATCTGACAGTCAAGTGCTCGCACAGAATTTTGGAACGGAGGCGTAGCGAGCTACGTTGAGTACCCAAATTCGAGCAAGTGCTTGAATGGTAGGTAATTGGAATGCGTAATAGATTATTCATGAATTATTCAGGTTAGGATCGGAATCACCGGGATGGGAATAGCACATCTAGTTAATTGCCATAATAGCTGACGACTTTAACTTCTACTGGCATCACAGGCTCAACCACAGTATCCGGCTGCTGTGGGCGGCACATATTCCACACCATGATGCAGAAACATTTAATCTGACTGTTTCGTCCCGAAATAGGTGATTCATTACACTTTATAAACCCATATTTTGGTTGTGGATGACAGTGCTGGGATTTGAACAATTGATGATTGCTACGGCATTAATTATTCATGCAAACTTTCAGTTCTTTCTTCATTCGTAGCTTGTGCCTTTACCGGGATGGTTCGGAAAAATTGTTAATAATACCTACGTACATGCAGTACATCACAGCAGTAACTTGGAGTATCTTGATAAGAATCATGGAGGGATGTTGATTATATGGGATTATTTATTTAGCACCTATCAGAAACCCATCAACGGAGTAAAGCACCAATTCGGCGTTCTTCGTCCACCTGATTCTCTCAACCAGATCATTTAGAAATAGCACTACCGTTTGATTTCTACATAAAAAATTGTTTTCTTACATCCGGATTGTAAATTTGAATGCATGCCGAAATGTAAAAAAATTATTCTGGCCATTACGTGGTTTATTACGGCGATTCATGGTATGTCGTATGCGCAGGAATCAATTTACCTGACTGAAATATTTGAAAGAGCGCTGGACCCGGATTTTAGCAAAAGGGTAGTTGAAATGGATGGGTACAACATTTCTTTTGATAACCTTAAAAACTCCAGCAGCGCATATTTACACGCGTACATATTGAGTAAATTTGACAGCGGTTCACTCACATTTGATGGCGAAAGAATAATTATTCCAAAGCACATACGTATTAAAAACTGCACTTTCACGGATGATTTTGTTCTTGAAAATTTCTCATTTTCCGGTTTCGTAATCATGAATACTGAGATTTCCGGCATTGAATTCATAAACTGTGATTTTAAATCACTGAAAATTGAGAGCAATGAGTTGCGTTATAAAATAGTACTGAAAATGGTTCGCACTGGACAGTTGAGTATGGGGCAAAATATGGTAGGGATCAGCATTTTAATGGATAGTATTGAGGTAAACGGAAATGTAACTATTGGCGACAATGTGGTGAACAAGATTGAAGTAATTCGCTCAACTTTTAATCTGCCTGAAAAAGGGTATTTCAATAATTATTCTTTTGATAAAACCAATGAGTATGACTTGTTTATACATAATAACACCTTTAATGGAGACAGTACTGCCAATATTGAATTAAGAGGAATTTACAGGAACCTCGACATCCGGAATAATGTGGTTAATGCAAATTTTTTGTTTGTCCGGAGCCGGATAAGTGAACGGTTTTTTCTGGTAAACAATAAATTTAACGGATTTGTATCTTTTGAAGAATTCCTGTTTTCAGAAACATGGAATGAACTTTACTGGGATCAGCTTGCCGGTTACAAACTCCGGTACTCCCAAAATGGCGAACTTTCAGATGTTGTTTCAGACATGGATAATACCATTAAATTCAAAAACCTGATTACAACCTATAAAGATATTCACACCATCTTTCTGAAAAGGGGAGATCTGGAGTCGGCCAATGCCTGCTACAGTGAAATGAAAGAATTACAGGGGAAATGGCTGAAATATATTTATACAACGCAGGGAGGATTCGATAATTTTTTCAGATGGCAGCTCAACCGGCTCCTGAAAATTTATACAAAACATGGCACCGATCCGGCCCTGGCTGTAGTTATGTCATTATACGTGATCATAGCATTTGCTTTGCTATATTTTATATTTCCTTCCAAATGGGATAATGAAAGCCGTAACAAGCTGCTTGTTGATTACAAGAATCTGATGCAAAAGAAACATAAAAATTTCCTTGCACCGTTAGTAGTAATATCAGGAACGATATTGCTGGGTATTGCCAATGCCATTACGCTGAGCTTAAACAGTTTTGTAACACTTGGTTTCGGCAGTATCCCGACAAGTGGTGTTTCACGTTACATGTGTATTGTTGAGGGATTTGTCGGGTGGTTTCTGTTGAGTATTTTCACGGTGGCATTAATCAACCAGGTGCTGGCCTGACTTAGTATTCCGGATCCTGATTATTCTTCCGTTAGATCCAGATATACAATTTCAACATCCGGATTACTGACTTCTATGACCGTTATGGACGTATCAATAATATATTCGATTTTGTAGTTGCTTCGTCGCATGGTACACATGAAGGAAGTCAGGTCTATACCATCGAATTCTTTATTTACGATTTCATATACATCCTTATTGATCGTGATCGATTTAGCATTGAAGTGTATCGTCGTTTTCACTGAATCGGTTTTGGTTTCGGTTTTGTCGCCGCTCTTTTTCAAGATTTGTTTTGTTTCTGAGATCACTTTTCCTTCGTATTGTGTGCGGTCCTGGCTTTTCGAAAAGGCGAAAACAAAAAGAAACAGGGCGGTGAATATTAGCAATCGTGTCATTTTTAAAGCCGGCTTATTTGAAATATTACATTAAGTTAAAATCCATTTATGATAAATACAAATGCAACTAACGTGCCAATAATAAGTAAGAATTACACGGTGTATTAATCATCATTTATCGCGCGAAGTTACAATATAATCGTCAACTATTTGCTCCAGGATATCAAGGGGTACAGCTCCGTTTTTCAGTACCACATCATGAAACTCTCTTAACTCGAAATTCTCACCCAGTTCATTTTTAGCTTTTTCGCGTAGTTCAAGTATTTTCATCATCCCGATCTTATACGCACATGCCTGTCCGGGCATGACGATGTACCGTTCGATCTCTGTGGTTACTTCGCTTGTAGTCATACCAGTATTTGTCACCATATAATCTATGGCTTCTTCTCTGGTCCATTTCTTAAAATGAATACCGGTATCCACTACCAAACGTACTGCCCGGAACATTTCCGCCTGCAATCTCCCCAGATTACCAAAAGGGTTATTATCATAAAAGCCCAGTTCCCATGCCAGACGTTCGGCATATAGAGCCCAGCCTTCGGAGTATGCGGTGAAGGGGAGAATATTCCTGAAAATGGGTACACCTTCGATTTCATGCTGTATTGCGATTTGAAAGTGATGTCCAGGTATGGCCTCATGATAAGCGAGTGTATTCATGCCAAATTTAACAATTTCACTCATGTCCCTGAGATTCACATAAAAAATACCTCCCCGCGATCCATCCAAAGCCGGGGGGTTATAATACGCTCCTGCCGAACCTTCTTCTTTGAATTCAGGCACTCTTCGTACTTCCAGTCCAGCCTTTGGCCGGACGTCAAAAGCATTATCCAGGTTGTTGTTAATTTCATCAATGATCCGGTTATAGTCATCAAGGGCCTCTTTTCTCCCGGTTGCATTATTAGGATACTGAAACCGCTCTTCTTTGTTAAGCTCCTGGATTACTTCTCCAAGTGTTCTTGTTGTATCCTCATAGCCCTGGTTTTTCAGGATGTCCAGCATTTCTTTTTTTATCCTTGCCACTTCACCATGACCGATCTCATGAACATCTTCAGGTCTGAGATCCGTAGTTGTATATTGTTTGAGCATATAAGTATAAAATGCATCGCCGTTCGGAAGTTTCCAAACACCATCATCGTCATTCGCCTTGCTGTATAGCTCATTGAAATAATCAATTAGCTTCTGGTATGCAGGAAAAACCGTAGTTCTGATTTCTTCTTCCACCCGGATCAGGTAGGCCTTTTTATCTTCTTCAGATAAATCCTATCTCATTTAGTTTTGTATCCAGGTTTACATATAAAATATTATCCCTGACGGCATCTTTTTCGTCCTTATTTTCAATGTCGATCTCATTATCAGGAGATTGTCCTATAAAGCCTTTCATTTCATCCAGCACTCTTGTGACTACGAACCTGGGTGGAATGATGCCTTTGTCTTGTCTGATTTTCAGTCCCTCCAGAACCTGGTTGAATTTGGTGTCGAATTTGGATAACCGCGAAATATATGCTTCTATATCGCTCGCATCCCTGATCTTATGTGAATTCTCTAAGAAGCTGGGCAGGTTGCTTTGCACGCCAAACATCTGGTTTACCGGATAATCGTAATAGAAGTAGGGCTCGCCTTCAACATTAGTGGCCAGAAACCAATCGAGAATATCCGTATTTAGCAGATTGGCTTTGCTTTGGCTTTCCCGGTTATAACTTCGAAGCGTCTCCAGGTTTTTTTTAGTCTTATTAAGTAACTCCCACTGCTTTTTATCAGATACATCAGTAAGCTCATCTTTGGATAGGTCATACAATACAGGAATTCCCAGCTGTGTAACCAATTCAGGGCTGTCCAGCGCAAATTCTAAAAAAACCCGGTCGTAGAAATGCCTGATATTAAATGGTTTGAACCAGATCAGGTTTATGATCCAACCGGCGCAAATAAACAATACAACCAGTACTGTGCGGAGAATATATTTTTTCAATGGAACAGCATATTTAGCCATTATTTTTTAGTTTTTTATATGCAGAATGAATTTTTAAGTGTATTAATCAAATGTAGAAAACACTTCAATTTACAATTATTTACGTGATAGCAATAAAAATATACCGACGTAGTTTATGCTTATTTTCCGTATTAATTAAAGAATTCATTTACAAAATTGAAACGCTCACAGCAAAACAAATGAAGGCTACATTAACAGAGAAATATAAAGGATAGCAGCAAAACGCAACCCATAGATAAGACAACATATCTTTATAGAATTGGCCATATTGAGATTGAAATCATTTTGGTTAACTTGGCAATGAATTTTAATCATTAGACCGGTGAAATCAAACAAGAATACGAGAAGAGGGTTTATAAAGAAAGCGGTATTAGGAGCAATAGGAATGGCTGGTGCGACATCTGTGTATCCGTATTCTGTTGTTAAAAGTAGTAAAACGAAGGGTAAGGGGAAAGTGATATTATTTCAGGGTGATTCGATTACCGATGCCGGAAGAAACAGGGGGAATTATTATGCTAATCATTCGTGGGGGATGGGTAATGGCTATGTAAATCTGATTGTATCTGAATTACTCGGAAAATATCCTGACACAGATCTGAAATGTTATAACAGGGGTATCAGCGGCAACAAGGTGTATCAGTTGGCGAACCGCTGGGAAGAAGATTGCCTGCAACTGAAACCGGATATTCTCAGCATTCTGATCGGGGTCAATGATTTTTGGCATACATTAACTAATGGTTACAAAGGAACAGCGGTAAGTTTCAGGAATGATTTAATACAACTAATTGATCGGACCCGGGCCGATTTACCTGATATAAAGCTCCTCCTTGGGGAACCTTTTGCAGTGAAGGGAGGATCTGCAATCAACAATTCAGAATGGTTTCCTGCTTTTATTGAATACCAAAAGGCAGTAAAAGAAATTGCGCTGAAATACAATGCTGCATTTGTCCCATATCAGCAGGTATTTGATGAGGCATTGAAAAAAGCGGACGTTGAATACTGGTGCCCCGACGGAGTGCATCCTTCATCGGCTGGGTCATATCTCATGAAACAGGCCTGGATGGAGGTGTTTGAGGAAATGCGTTAATAAAACCTCTACAGCTATTTAAGACTGAATTCCGAAAATCGAAGCTCGAAATTCGAAGTTTAATATCACGCTGCTCCCCGGTATATTTCAGCCTACGCACCCTCCTAACCTCCCGCCTTCAACTTCGTTTTCGGACGGGCAGGCCTAAAGGAGAAATCCCGCGCGCTAATGGTAGTTTTTGCATTATTTTGTTTTGTCAATTTGCCAACTGCCAACTATTTAGAAAGTGCGGTGGGCTTCTCCTTCAGGAGACCGAGAGGAGCGGGAAGGTAAGAATTTGATTTATTCATCACAAAATAAGGATTTGACTATCTGTTTGAAATAATATTTTTAGGTGCCTTAGTGTTTCTTAGAGTCTTTGAGCCTTAGTGGCATAAAGCATAAATAAAAACCGCCACCAAGACACCAAGCTTCACTAAAAATTCAAGTTTAGCATTTAGTAATAAATGTATCTTTCATTAAATTCTTGGTAAAATCCCTTAAAAATAGTCTTCCGCCAGATTATTTATACTGGCCTGCCTGAAGATCATTCTGTTGTTTTAGATAAACTGCTGCGTGCCAGCTTTCTGATCTTCTCAATGGTAATATCCATCTCTTCAGGGGTATTATACATTGAAATGCCCAGCCTTGTTACGCCTCCTTTATCCAAAAGTCCTAATACTTCGATGGCCCTGATGGCGTAGAAATGTCCGTCCCAGGCACATATGTTGCTTTCGGCAAGATGTGCACACACCTGCCAGGGTGTTTTTCCTTCGAGTGTAAATGAGATAGTTGGGGTGCGGTAAGGCGACGACAGATCCTGCCCGATTATTGTTATACCTGATATTTCACTTATGCCATTATACAGTCTATGAGCCAACTGACGTTCGTGCCTGCCGATATTTTGATAGGCATGCAGGAGCTTTTCCATCAACGTGTTGCCGTTTCCCAATGTTGCTATAAAATCCACCGCAGCGCTTACACCCGCTATAGCCGCGTGGTTTAAAGTTCCGGTTTCAATGGAGTAGGGCGCCATTTGCTCGGTGGTGCGAAGCCGGTCTGCAGGAAGCTGATCGAGCATCCCTGGCCGGCAATACAGCAGGCCGATGTGCGGACCGTAAAACTTGTAGGCCGAACACAACAGAAAATCACAGCCAAGCTGCCTTACATCAATAGTGAAGTGTGGCGCAAAATGGACAGCATCCAGTAATAACCAGGCATTATATTTATAGGTCAGTTCCTTTGCCCGTCGAATATCATTTACCGTACCAATCGCATTTGAAGCTACGCCCATGGCAACCAGCCGGGTGTTTTCATTGATCTTTGCCTCAAAATCTTCATAATCCAGTGTACCATCCGGTCGTAACCGGATTTCTCTTACGTTTATTCCGGATTCTTTTAGTGTGAGCCATGGACCCCGGTTAGCTTCATGGTCCAGTTGTGTGATCAGCACCTCATCGCCAGGCTGAAACACCCTTGCCATGGCCCTGGCCAGTGAGTAAGTGAGGCTTGTCATGTTCTGGCCTATTGAAATGGTTTCAGGCCCTTCCGCTCCGAGTAATGCAGCTATTTTCTGCCGCATAGTATCAATCACCGTATCCGTTTCTTTGGACGTGATAAAAGCGCCGTGGGAATTGGAGTTGGATCGGCGGTAATAATTGGAAACAGCCCTGATCACGGACTCTGGGACCTGTGTGCCGCCAGGTCCATCGAGGTAGATCATAGGCATATTTTTATGTTTTCTTTTCAGTGAAGGAAATTGATTTCGAAGGGATATAACATCGATAGAAGTATTGTTTTTCATACAAGCGAAGTTAAATGACAGAACGAATTAAACGGTAATTTTAAAAGAGTATATTCATGAAACTACTACAATGTGATGCCCGCACTTGTGAAGTTAATCAATTGCCAATAAATCCTGTTTTCTGCAATGAGGCACCCAACACCCATTCCAGTTGCTTTTAAGCAACTGTCTATCAGAAATACAATATCAGTTGGCTTTAGCCTCATTTTATTTTCTTTCTTAGTACGATCAGTCGTACGCTGAAGATATTGCCGTTGAATTGCCTTGTTGTAAGGATGCCTGATACCTGATCGTAGTGTCACCCTACGACCTATTTTATGTGGCTAAAGCCGGATTTGTTTTTGTTTTTTCAATCCGTCCTGCTTTGCGGGACGGTAATTACTGGTATCGATTTATTAAAAAATACCCGCTCTGACAAAATATTCATTCCGGTTACTTTCCTGTTTTCTGAAATGAGGTACTCAAACCATCTATTTGGGAAAATATATCATATTGATATTCAAATATTTAAAACGATATAAAAAGTGATCTTTTCTATCGTGCGGAAAACAGGAAGACAGGTGTAAGTCACCTTGCTTTGGCCTTTTTATAAAAAATCTTTTTGGGCACTACGGCAAATATGGAAAATCCAAATATAAAGGAAGGTTCGGCATCAAGATTGATAATTGCGTCTCTCCGGGATTTCCGGGGTTCAGAAATGTACAGGTTTATGGGCAGGTTATACCCGGTAGTTACCCCAAACCAAAGCCAGTCATAAATTTCTCTTTCAAAACTTGTATTAATAGTAAAAGCCGATCGTTGAAAAGTTACGCGGCTAAACCCTTCTACCGTAGCATCTTTCAGATAGTAGCTCGCTCCATTGACTTCGGTTATCAGCATCAGGTACATTTCAGGAGAAAATGTGTATCGCAGTTTTGCTGATTTTGGCAACATCATTTCCACATTCAGCTTTTCCGAATAGGTTTGATTATAAATGAATACAGGAAACACCAATGGACCGCCGAATATGTAGGCAAAAGCGCCCCCGTATCCGATTTGTGTAACCGGATTTACATTTTTTACGATGATATAAACAATAGTTGTTCTTAGCTGGTTAACAATTTCGGAAAACGAAATATTGTCGCTGTTCAATGTGCCATTCCAGAAGGCATACATAAATTTCTTTTCACTGATATCTTTTTTAAAAGACAAACTCACTCCGGCGCTTGACAGAAAGCGCCTGTCCAGAACGTTGTAATAAGCGGATTCGACACCTTGTGCATTTTCAAAATCAAACAGCTCTTTTTTTAAGTTGAAGCCTCCAACCAACGTAAAGTTTGGTTTTAAAAGAATCGGCGCCCTCAGCTTCAGGGCAAAACGCTCATTTATCCGGATGTTTGACGACGACTCACCAAGTTCAGTAGAGGTTGCGCTTACATAAACATCTTTCAGAAAAGTATATTCAAGAATGAAAAATTTAGGCCTGGGCTCTTTTCTCCGGAGCTTTTTTACAAATTTATTGTCCGATTCAGCTATTACAGGATCTTCCTGGCTGAATCCATTACCTGAAGTCAGGGCAATAATGATTAACACGTACAGACATACCCGTTTTATGTTCATAAAATTGATGGTTAACGTATCAGGCATTTTGAGGCTGTTCTTTTTATAAATAAAATACTGGCCGGATTAGTTCAGGGAAAGTATATTTATAGTCAGTTTATTATTTGTTGGTGAAAGTATGCTATAACAGGATGTAATTCTGGTAGGTTAAAGATATGAAAAATTGTGTGAAAGTATAATTCGGTTTCATGCCTTCCGGACGGACCCTTTCAGACATAACCTTACTCTAGCGCGGAAGCCCGCCTGCCGGCTGGCAGGTTACTCCCGTGCTATCTTAGAAGATGGGTTTTCCGAAATAATTATGCTGAATCAAGTATAATTCCATAAATTGCCTTGAATCTGGAAAGGATGGCTAATAGACAATTAGCTGTAATAATGCCCGCCCGGATGACCCGGTCGGGACGGGCCTGCCCGCCAAAGTGAGAACTTAGGAGAGTTTACCGAACCTCAATTATGAAAAGTATGAGGCAAAATAGACAACTAGCTGCTATTATGTTTACCGACATTGTCGGTTACACAGCCATAATGGGCAAAGACTCTGAAAAGGCTCTGGAACTAATACGCATCAGCAAGGAAATTCAGAAGCCATTGGTGGAGAAGCACAACGGGAAATGGCTCAAAGAAATGGGTGATGGATCACTTTCAAGTTTCAATAGTGCATTGGATGCGGTGAATTGTTCCAAAGATATTCAGGAATCTGCACGTGCCAAGCTGGACGCAAAGCTACGAATAGGCATTCACCTGGGTGATGTCACAGTAGAAGAGAACGATGTTCATGGTGATGGAGTGAACGTGGCTTCCAGGTTGGAGTCTATAGCAGATCCAGGGGGTGTATATATTTCGGAGTCCATCGAAAAAGCTATAAAGGGTCAGTCAGATGTACAAGCCAAGTATCTTGGTGAGATTAAGCTAAAGAATGTGCAATACGGGGTTCGCACTTACGCACTACAGGGAGTTGGACTACCTGTACCTGAAGTAAAAGATCAGAAGGAATTGTCGGACCACTTTTTTGCTGAATTGCAACGTCGTGGTGTAGTACGTGCCGGGGCTACTTTTCTGATGATCTCGTTACTCCTCATCCTCCTGCTTCCATACGGGGAGTCCATGGTAGACCTTCCGGAATGGACAAAGACTGCTTTAATTACCGCCCTCATTATTGGATTTCCACTGGCCATATTCCTGGCCTGGAATTACGAACGAAGTCCCGAAGGATTTGTGCGAACTACTTCTCAGCAGTCCTGGCAAAATCCGTATACAGCCAGTCAGAAAAAGCCACTAACAGGCAACTTTATCATTGCAGGAATGGCCCTGATCATCGTGGTCATGTACATGTACCCCCGATACGTGGCAAACCCTGTGGAAAACGCCGTAACCGTTGCTGAAGCGACAATTGATGCCAAGTCAATAGCCGTACTTCCATTTGTCAATATGAGCAACGACCCTGACCAGGAATACTTTTCTGATGGACTTTCGATGGAACTGTT
>JADFHN010000051.1 GCA_022567155.1 Bacteroidota bacterium | reverse complement strand
TGGAAGACCATTCTGTCATTCACCATTTAATTTTCTTTTGTTCATTTTGTCTTGACACAAAACCTGCCTTTGCCGAATCGGCTACGAGCAGGCAGGCGAACCAACCCCGAAGGTCCGAAGGTCCTTAAGACTCCTATGGAGGATCTCTATGGGAAAAGTCAAGAACGCCCCAAGATTTTCCGCTGAATTTTCGTAATTCTGCCAGATGTTGGCGGCACTAAGGACTTGCGGGAGGGTTTACCTTCGAAGAATGATTCCTGTGGCATACTGCGGAGCGTTCGATTACTGCCTGGCGGCAGTATTGGGGTTTTTAGTCCCACGACAAGATCACCTTAAAGGCCTGCCGGCCAAGCAGGGACATTGTGCAAAATTTTATCAAATAATTCCAGGGTGTTGCAAAGACGAAAACAGGATGAAATGACTTCCATTGCCAGGATTCCGGATACTCCTAAAAAGCGGGTTGTTATCGTGGGTAGCGGTTTTGCAGGTCTCAGACTGGCAAGGTCACTCTCATCACGCAATTTTCAGGTTGTAGTGATTGATAAAAATAATTATCACCAGTTTCAACCCCTGTTGTACCAGGTGGCTACTTCCGGCCTGGAACCTGCTGCCATTGCATTTCCATTGCGGAAAATATTTCAGAATAAAAAGCATATTCATATCAGGGTAGCTAAGTTTTTGGCAGTTGATAAGGATATGAATTGCATACGTACGTCTATTGGTACCATTCAATATGATTACTTTGTCATCGCTATCGGTGTAAGGCCGAACTTTTTTGGCAATCGCAATATTGAAAAATATGCCCTTTCGATGAAAGCGATATCAGATGCGATTTATATAAGAAATATCATCCTGGAAAACTTTGAAAAAGCACTGAGCGCTGATACAGAAGAGGAAATGGCATTAATGAATATCGTAATAGCAGGAGGGGGCCCGACAGGGGTAGAACTTGCGGGCGCCATTGCTGAAATGCGGAAATTTATCCTGCCAAAAGATTATCCTGAGCTTGATTTTAATAAAATGGAAATTCACCTGATGGAAGGTACGGACAGGCTTTTGGGGGGAATGTCACTAAAAGCATCTGAACGATCAAAATTATTTCTTGAAAATATGGGTATAAAAGTCAGGTTGGAAGCGATCGTTAAAGATTATGATGGCAAAGTTGTGTTGCTCGATGACGGTACTTCGATAAGGTCTGAAACACTGCTGTGGGCAGCCGGCATTAAGGCTTGCGAAGTAAAGGGTTTGCCTTCGGAGACATATGGTAAAGGAGGGCGCATCGTTGTGGACGAATTTAATAAAGTACATGGTACTACAAATATTTTTGCAATTGGTGATATTGCTATAATGATTTCGGAAAAATATCCTTCTGGTCATCCACAGGTGGCACAGCCTGCTATCCAGCAGGGATTACAATTGAGTAAAAATTTAAAGCGATTGCAATTGTCCCGGTCGCTTATGCCATTCAGATATGCTGAAAAGGGATCACTGGCAACTGTTGGCAGAAACCGGGCAGTGGCTGATCTTCCATTCGGTAGTTTCAGTGGATTCTGGGCCTGGGTTCTGTGGCTGTTTGTCCATTTGATGTCGCTGGTGGGCAAGAAAAACCGGTTATTCGTCATTATCAGCTGGTTTTTGAGTTATTTTACTTATGATCGATCGTTTCGGTTACTGATCAAGCCAAAAACAAGGAAATCTCCGTAGTGAGAGCTTTTTAAGTCAGGTTGTCTAAATGGAATAAGAGATATTTAACAATTTTAAACGGGGCAGGCAAACAAAGGAGAGATGACAGGCAATCAGGTCGTAGGGCGACCCTACGACCAGAAAAGGATTATTTCCGTCAATTATTTTTTAGCTCCGGTGTGATCATAATATGCGCCCTGTGTGTACCGGGCTCCATCAGCCAGGGCCCGCCGGGCATTTCCGGTTTCAGAGGCAAGCCTGTGGTTTCTGCGGTGGCATAGGGCAGATACACCACATAGCGTTTGTTGCCGCCTTCAACCTTGCCCGCTTCCTTGTCGTATTGTTCTTCTGTGGCATAAAAGATATTAAGCGTAGCGCCTTTGGGAATTGCCAGCAGGCCGGATTTTATTTCTTCACCGCGAATTTCAAATATCTCTCCCTGCGATTTTCCTTCCGCTCTTAGTTCACGACCCCTGGCCATAAACGGCTCAAGTTCTTTCTGATAACACGCTACGTTGAATCCTTTCTTTTCCGGATCATCGGCAAGGCAGATCATGTCATTGGAACCTTTTTTTAGGGTTACAAGTTTACCCTCCTTGTCGTAGCCGAGCACTGTTGCGTTTTTTTTCATATTATCAGGGGCAGCAAGCATAGCCGTAGCAATCTGCGCTTCATTAGAGGGTATTTGCCCTAATGAATATATTGAAATACAGGTTAGAGAAGAAATAGACAGCAGGAAGATAAAATATTTCATTTAAATGGAATTTAAAGTGGATTTGTAAAAATAAAAATTAAAATCAGTTAATATTTAAAAATCAGTAAAAAGAGTAACTTTGTAACCGTATGCAACGAGCGGGGTCCATATTCCTTTTGAGCATTATGTTGATGATGCTTTTGCCTTTTCAATTGATGTGTATGGCTCACCCTATGGGGCATGCACACCACTATGCGCCGGGTGAATTAAGCCCGTGTGAACAAAGAAGGTTGTGCAAAGAAACAAGCATTTGGCCTCCGATGGATTGCTACGAACTTTCTGTTAATGCAGACGATTATCAGCTACCCAAAAACGATAAATTAACGCTTTCAGTTCAAACACTTGTCGTTGGAGCAGTGTTGCTGGAACTGATTGAGGTTGACTTGCAGGAAGATATTGTTTTTCCATTACCCGACCCGAAGTGCCATTCAGGGCCTCCGCCTTCGAGTCACTTACTTCGCGCTCCTCCTATTGATTAATTCTTACCAGTGATGTGTCAAGCATACCCGATAGCTATCGGGTTATTCGGCCCAAGCCTAATTCTTTTTGCCTTGTCAGAAACAAAAATTAAGGTGACTTAACCGAATCATCACACATGACACGTCGCTAACAGGAACAGGTATGCTATTGCCTGAACGTTAACGGTTCGGCCTTTTGTGTTTACACACTCCTGTCTTCCTGTAAACCCTTTGATTTTATTACTATTATTCTATTGGTGCAGCTTTTTGCTGCGGTTTGAATAGCACATTCAGGAATTAAACGAAACAAAAGGAAACCATGATTAAACTATCATTTAAAAACCCATACCTAATTGTTGTTATTGCAATCATAGTGGTGATTATCAGTGCGGTATCTATTTCGAAGATGCCGGTCGATATACTACCACAATACAAAAAATCTGCAATGCAAATACTTACACTTTACCCGGGAATGCCTGCTGAAGTGGTGGAAAAAGATATTACAAGTCGTATGGAGCGTTGGACCGGGCAATCAGAGGGTATTGAGCGACAAACGTCCAAAAGTATGCTGGGAGTAAGTATAGTTCGAAATCATTTCCGGGAGGATATTGATGCTGCAACTGCTATGTCCAATACTTCATCTTTTGCCATGTCAGACATGTTTTATCTGCCCCCAGGTACATTGCCCCCGATGGTAATGCCCTATGACCCGACAGCGAACATCCCTCTGGCGCTATTGGCAGTAAGTAGTGAAACCCGATCCGGAAAAGAACTCTATGATCTTTCCTACTTCGATCTTAGGAATATGCTGGGTGGTATTCCCGGTATTATAGCTCCGGCTGCCTTTGGAGGAACATCCCGAAGGATATATATTTATGTAGAACCGGATAAACTGGAAGCTTATGGGCTATCCCAAACCGACATATTGGCCGCTATTCAAAAGAATACCACATTAATTCCTTCAGGGATTGCACGAATAGGAAATTTGGAATACGGGGTGAATGCCAAGGGAATGATCCAGGATGTTAAAGACTTTAATGACATCATTATCAAGTATGAAAAGGGCGCTCCCGTATATGTCAAAGACATTGGGTGGGCCGAGGATGCAGGAGTCATTCAAACGAATATTGCCAGGGTTGACGGTAAAAGGCAAGTGTATCTACCCATTTTTAAACGCCCTGGAGCCAATACGATTGAATCTGTTAATGCTATTCGTAAAGCCATTCCTGTGCTAAAAGAGAGGTTACCGAAGGATGTCAATCTAAATGTAGTGTTTGATCAGTCATCCTACGTAAAGAATTCAATTAACGGTCTTCGCAATGCAGGACTTGAAGGACTGCTGATGGTCACCATAGTCCTCATTCTTTTTCTGGGAAGTTTTCGATCAGCTTTTATCGCTGCACTAATATTACCCTTGTCAGTTTTATTCACCTTCATAGGACTATATTATTTAGGATATAGTATCAATTCGATGACCTTGGGTGGATTGGCACTGGTGCTGGGACTCATTGTAGATAATGCCATAGTCGTACTTGAAAATACTGACCGACATTTGGAAATGGGTAAGAAACCAACCAAAGCAGCGCTGGATGCGGCTTTGGAAGTTGCCATGCCGGTATTGGTAACAACACTGGTTATTGCTGCAGTATTTTTCCCTATAGCTTTCCTTACAGGAATTTCAAAATACCTGTTTTCATCATTAGCAGTTACGGTAGTTATCGCCATGTTCGGATCCTATCTGTTTTCTTTGACACTCATACCTATTGCTGCGGCCCATCTCTTGAGAGAAAAATTACCCAAGTCAGGAGGAAAGAAACCAAAGCCTACGTTATTCGGCTTTATGGATAAGCTCATTAAAAGTATAAGAAACAGATATATCAAAACGCTTGAAAGTACACTTCGTTTTCGCTGGCAGGTTCTTGCTGGAGCACTACTCTTTTTTGCCTTCTCACTCTATATGGCTAAGAATATTGGTTATGAATTGTTTCCTTCTATGGATGTGGGTCAGATTATCATCACTGTACGACTTGAACCCGGTACTCCGCTGGAAGAAACCGAAAAGGAAGTAATAAAAATGGAACAGATGCTAAGAGATGAATTAGGTGATGAGCTAAATATGATTGTCTCGAACATTGGTGTGTTTTATGATCTTCCAGCAGCCTATACACCAAATTCCGGAACTCAGGATGCATTTATTAATGTGCAATTAAAAGAAGATCATACCACCTCTACCAGCGAATTTGTAAAACGATTGCGTGCAAGGTTCAGACAAAGTTTCCCTGGTGTCGAATTCAGTTACAATACAGGAGGAATAGTCACTGCTGCCTTAAATGAAGGTCTTCCTTCACCCATTGACATACAAATTCAGGGCAATAGCATGTATGTGGCGAATGAAATAGCTACAAGAATTCGGGATACGATCATGTACATAAAAGGCACGCGTGACACGCGTATATTACAACGTCTTAACCAACCTCAACTTGACATCAATCTGGACAGAGAAAAAGTAGCGATCATGGGGCTCAGCGCTGTTGATGCCATCAAAAACCTCGTTTCCGGTCTAAATTCAAGTGCAACTTTTGAGAAAGCTTTCTGGATTGATGAATCGAATGGAAATCACTATTTCGTGGGGGTAACTTACCCGGAATATAAGATTGACAATGAACATACGATTGACAATATAACGGTTACCAGCCCCAATCATAGTCAGCCCATTCCATTGCGCAATTTTGCTGAGATTAAGCGGTCGTCAGCTCCAACAGAGATCAATCATCTGAATCTTACACGAGTTACAAATGTATATGTTAACGTTGAGGATATAGACATAGGTACAGTTGCTGCGGAAATCGAAAAGAGGATTGAATCCATGAGAAGTTCATTCCCTGAAGGTTACAAAGTCGAGATCAGAGGCGAGATCCAGTCAATGAAGGAGTCGTTCGCAAGTTTGGGGCTTGGCCTTATTCTGGCTGTTGTTCTTGTTTATCTGGTCATCGTACCACTTTTCAGATCCTTTCGCCTGCCTTTGGTCATATTGTTGGCCGTACCATTTGGGCTGATAGGCGTGATCTGGATGCTTTTGCTAACAGACACCTATTTGAGCATTCAGGCGCTTATGGGTGTTATCATGATGGTCGGCATCATTGTGGCTATCAGCAATCTGTTGATCGATCGTATCAATGTTTTATCCAAAACAACTTCTAATATTCATGAAGCCATTATTTCAGGAGCCCATGACAGGTTTCGTCCTGTGATTATGACGATGCTTGCCGCAGCCCTTGGCCTTACCCCTTTAGCGCTTGGTTTGCAAATTGGAGGAGAAGCCAATGTGCCACTGGCGCGAGCTATTATTGGTGGTCTTATGGCGGCTTTACCTGTGACACTATATATTATCCCAATTCTTTATTCATTCATTGCAAAAAAATAAGATCATGAACAAACAAATAAAATGTTTATACCTCTATGTGTTGGGTTTGTTTATAATGACAAGTTCATGCAGTACTCAAGACCATAATGGAGGACTTAAGGAGGTATCTTCAGAAAATTTAATAATCGAAAATGTAAACATGCCAACGGTAGAAGTGGTCAACCCACAGTATCGACGATTTACGGGTACATCATCAATGGTAGGCACGCTGCTGCCTTACCGGGAGGTAAAACTTTACGCGATGGAAAGTGGTTATGTTAAGTCCATTTATAAAGATATAGGTGATCCTGTAAGAGCTAATGAAGTTATTGCTCAATTAAAAAATCCTGAAATTGAAAGAAAACTTCAGGAAGTTAAGGCTCAATTTGAGGTAAAAAAATCCATCTATGAAAGGTTGAAGTCAATTTATGATCAGACACCTGATCTTACTACCATTGAGCAACTTGAAGTGGCAAAAGCTAATTTTGAAAGTTCAAAAGCCATGTTGGATGCTATTAAAGATCGAGTTGGTTTTTTGACAGTCCGGGCTCCTTTCAGCGGAGTGATCACTGAAAGGTATGTTGATAATGGCGCCTTGGTACAAAGTGGATTATCACAAAGTTCGGCTCGTCCTTTGGTAGATGTCATGGACATTAGCAAACTCAGGTTAAATATTCATGTACCTGAAAGTGATGTTACTGCTATTATCGTGGGAGATAGTCTTAGCATCATTTTTCCTGAAATCGCTGGACAAAAATTTGAAGCTACAATATCCAGAATCGCTAATGCCCTCGATCCTATTACCAAGACCATGAGGATTGAAGTAGATATAGCCAATGAAGACCTGAAGCTCAAGCCAGGAATGTATGCAAAAATTGAACTAACCATCCGTTCAGGTGCAAACTCGCTTTCTGTTCCACACCCTGCCTTGCTTGTCGAAAAGAATCAATTCTTTATTTATAAAGTAGTTAATAGCGTAGTGGAAAAGATACCTGTGAGACTGGGTGTACAGAACAAGAACTTTGTAGAAATATTGGATGGTGAGTTGAAGGCGGACGATCTGATAATTGTGATGGGAAAACAATTGATAAGCCCGGATATGCAAGTTGAGGCGATAAAAAAAAATGAAGACAAACAACTATGATGAGAAATCTTAAAAAACATAATATCAGGTTAATCTTTGGTTTATTGCTCATAACCGTATCAAACAATGTTATTGGGCAAGTTAACGATACAGTGCCTGATCTGACTGCGGGATTTCAATCTTACCGGATTGATCTCGAAACTGTTTTAAAACTGGCAGGAGCCAATAACCTGACCATAAAAGAATTTAAGACCAAACAGCATTTGGCAACGGTGGACGAAAAAATTGCCAGAGAGTGGTTGATCCCCGAACTTTTTATAGGAGCTTCCCTGCATAACCTTAATGGGTCAGCAATGAACTCTGACGGAAAGTTCTTTCGGGAGGTTGACCGAAATAGTCTTTGGGCAGGTGCAGGTATTGGCCTGAACTGGATTCCAGGAGATGGAATTTATAAAGTGTTGGCTGCCAAACAGAATACGAAGGCCTTCAGCTATTTATTACAAGCCAAAAAAAATGAAGCCATTCTTAAGGCTATATTAATATTTTATGACCTCCAGGAAAAACAGGCAGAATATGAAACTCTGACCAACCTGCTAAAATATACAGACAGGATATCCAGACAGTTAAAAATTCAAGTGGACATAGGTCAACGTTACAGGTCGGAATATCTTTTGGCGCGATCAAATTACTTTAACACATGGGTTGCTTTGCAGGAGGTTATTAAGAACATTCACAGTATTTCTGCAGAACTCACCGAAGTGTTAACTATTGAAGACGAGGACGTTCTCTTGTTGAGTTCTACTAATGATGTCGTGCCGGCTGAGCTTTTAGATGAACAAATGATCACCGCAGAACTATTCGATACTGCATATTCGCGCAGACCTGAATTGAAGTATCACCAATACTTGATAGAAGCACAGAAATTTGATCAGAAACGGCTTACAAAAGGACTCCTCCTGCCTCAATTAAACCTTTCATTGACTGATGGGCGTGTTGGGCCATTTAACGGTGTCCCTAACAATAGTCCGACAGATTTTACGAACAGGTATGAAAATACGTTTGAATTCTATGCAGTTGTTGGCTGGAGTATTCCATTGGATGTATTGATATCCGGTGGCCAGCGTAAAAAGGCTGATGCGCTAATCCAGTTGTATCAAAACAGGCAGCATCAACAAAAAATCTTAATTAAGAAGGAAATATCACAAGCGCTCAGCGATTATCGGGAAAGCAAGAATCAACTTCAAATGGCCAAAGAAAGCTCCCAGTTTGCGGAAGAAGCTCTTGAGCAAAGTACAGAAAGGCAAAAGTTAGGAATGGCTAAACCCTTTGAAGTTTTTCAAGCACAGGAAATTTATTTGAAGACCATGATCAGTTATCAGTCGGTTGTAAAAAATTACAACAAAGCTCAATACCGGCTTTATGTGGCGATGGGAAATGATTTGTAATGTTTGATTTCTAGTTAATGAGATGGGTATAACCTGACTGACCTGACTGCCGTCAAGCAAGTTTCCTGATCGCTGAGGATCGTGTACCTGCCGGCAGGCGGTTTGAGAACTGTCTGGACAACCGGACGAATAACGAGCGCCTACGCTGGATCTACAGCGCAAGTGAAATAATAGAACATCAGACTTTTGCCTCAACCTGGTTAACTCAAAAGCCTGGTAAAAGCATTAGCAATCACCTTTTTGCATAAATTACTGTATTACACAACTAATTCGGGTGATTTGCCTATCTTTGCGCTTCATTTAAAAAACATTTATTGAATAACTTCCGCAAACTGGGACTCTCACAATCGATTATTGAGGTCCTTGATCAACTCGGGTTCGTAAACCCAACGCCCGTACAAGAAAAATCCATTCCGATGTTATTGAGTAAGGATCCAACTGATTTTATTGGACTTGCACAAACAGGAACAGGAAAAACAGCTGCATTTGGTCTGCCATTAATTGACCTGATCAATGTGGACAATAAGGCTATTCAGGCCCTTATTATGGCCCCAACACGTGAGTTGGGACAACAAACAGCCCAGCAGTTAATTGATTTTTCCCAAAACAATAAAAAGCTCAATGTAGAGGTAGTATATGGTGGTGCAGCCATTTCCAATCAAATAAAAGCACTGAAAAAACCTACACAGATCGTAGTTGCGACACCCGGCCGGTTATTGGACCTGATCAAACGAAAGGCCGTCAGCCTTAACAGTGTCAGATATGTAGTGTTAGACGAAGCTGATGAGATGCTCAACATGGGTTTTAAAGAGGATATTGATAAAATCCTTTCTTACACCCTTGAAGATCGGGTGATCTGGTTGTTTGCTGCAACCATGCCTCCTGAGATTCGAAAGATCATCAGAAAGTACATGGATGCACCATTGGAGGTATCCATAAATGAGCAGGAAAAAATAAACAAGGATATTTCGCATAAGTTTGTAACTACCAAAACAGCCAATAAAATACCTGCGCTGAGGCGATTTTTAGACATACAACCGGATATGCGAGGGATCTTGTTTTGTCGTACAAAACGGGAAACCCAGCAGATCTCGGATGACCTTGGCCATCTGGGTTATGGCGTAGAGGCCCTTCATGGCGATCTATCGCAAGCACAAAGGGATGCAGTTATGAAGCGTTTCAAAACTCGCTCGATGCAATTGCTCATTGCCACAGATGTGGCTGCGCGGGGTATTGATGTCAATAACCTGACACACGTGCTTCATCACACCCTTCCCGACCAACCGGACGGTTATACCCACCGAAGTGGCAGAACCGGGCGCGCCGGTAAGAAAGGTGTTTCGCTTGCTTTTATCAATCCACGGGAAGGAAAAAGAATTACAGAACTGGAAAAGAAGATCAAAATCAAATTTGAGCGTATTGACGTACCTAGTATTGAGGCATTAAAATCCAGTCGCATTAAAAATTGGGCTAATTTGATCATCAATACCAGGGTTGACAACCAGGCTGAAGATATATTGCATGACCTTAACGGCCAGTTTGCCCATCTAAGTAAAGAAGACTTACTGAAACGATTGATTACCACCCAACTTGACCATTTGATGATCCAAAGTGGGGAAGAGGACGATCTCAATGAATCGTATGGAGGATCACATGAAAAACGAGATAAGAGTGGATTTCATCGCTACTTTATCAACATAGGAATGATTGATGGGGTAACAAGAGCTGATCTTATTCATTTCTTGTCAGATGTTTCGGGCATAGATCGCAAGTTTTTCGGGGAATTGACAATACAAAAAAACTGTGCTTTTTTTAATGTGGATGATACATACGACAAGGGATTAAGTCAACGTTTTAAGGGAATTGATATTGAAGGTCGCAGCATTCGCGTAAACAGAGACGATGATGGCAATAACCGCTCAAGGGCATCTTCGTATAAGAAAAAAGTTAAAAGTAAGCACAGCCTGCCTTCATTACAACATTTCGGACGGACAGGGAAGTCAAAGCGGGATTTTCGCCGATCCAGGGATCGAATACGCTTAGTGTAAGGTAAAAAACATAAAAGGATAAGTTAACATAGGACGGAAAAATCAGAATGCCTATATTAAGAAACGAAAGAAGAAGATAAATAAGAAGATAACGAATAACCATTCATAGATGCATCAGAATAATTTATACCTCACCGGGTTTTTCTATAACCAGCTTACCTAATATTACACAATATAATACAGTCTTTTAACTATAATTAATAATAAACAAATGGAAGGAACAGTAAAATTTTTCAACAACACCAAAGGGTTTGGCTTCATTAAGCCATCAGATTCAAGTGAAGATATTTTTGTGCATTCTTCAGGCCTTATTGACGAAATTCGTGAAAATGACCAAGTTGAATTCGATGTAGAAGAAGGCAAAAAGGGCTTGAACGCGGTAAACGTAAAATTAATCAGCAATTAGCCACCGCCCCGGTAAAAACAAATTATGTATTGCATAGCCTTGATATGGGTGGACTAAAGTAGTCCACTTAAGGGAATCATTATTGCTTATAGGAGATTCTGCTTGCGATTGCAGCACATAATTTGTTTTTACTTTTCTGCCCCGGCAGGTACCCAATCTTTATGTCTTATCTTGACTAAGGATTACAATCCTAAAAAGTCAATGAATAAAGACGTTCCTATTTATTATCGTACCTTTGTAAGAGGGTAATCGTGTAACCACCTGACTGTTCAGGTAGAACAGTTGTGATATTATTTTTTTATTAAATACTGAATGGCAAGATCGCAAGAGACTTTTAACAAGAAAGAAAAAGAGAAAAAACGTTTAAAAAAACGCCAGGAAAAGCTGGCAAGAAAAGAAGAGCGTAAGGCAAACTCAAAAAGAGGTGGATTCGAGAGTATGATAGCCTATGTCGATGAAGATGGAAACATTACAGATACGCCTCCTGATCCTGCCAAGAAAAAAACAATTAAAGCCAGTAGCATTGAAATAGGTGTTCCCAAAAGAGAAGAAGAGGATTTCTCCACTGACCATCAGGGTAAAGTATCCTATTTCGATGAGCCAAAAGGTTTTGGGTTCATTATAGATAGTCAAACACAAGAAAAATATTTTTTTCACGTGAGTGGATTGATCGAAGATGTGCAAGAAAACGACAAAGTATGTTTTGAGCTCGAGCGCGGTTTGAAAGGAATGAATGCCTTCAATGTAAAGAAGGTGTAATTATCCAAAATGTCGAAGCAATTTATCGATTAACCGAGTCCTCCGGGTAATTTTCCAGCCCTGCAATGCATTCCGGCTTGCGTGTGTCTCTTAGCCATTCTTAACACCCGTTTTAAGCGGTGTTTATCCAGATAAAATAGTGCGGATAGCAGCACAATTAAAATAGTATAGTTATTTATACATGAATATCCACCATTCATAAGATGGGTGATTACTGCTCGACCAGAAGTAGTTGCATCTCCGCCTAAATATTTAAGTTTGATGTATGAGATTAAGCGCTGGTGCCGATACCAAGATTTGAGCCAGGGAGTAGTATTTTAGATACAAGTCAGGCTTGCGCTATTGCCAACGCCCAGACTACTTATGAACAATTGTTGTATATTCCTGATAATCAGGTAATAATGATTTTTGTGATAATAAGTCTTCTCCGTCGCCGTGACAACGCTCGCTCCTGTCATTTCGAACCCGATAGCCCTGATAGCTATCGGGGGGAGAGAAATCTTTACCGAAGTGAAGATAAACTGCATTCACTTTTCTTGCTGGCAAAGATTCCTCATCCAGCAAAGCTGGGTTCGGGATGACAGCAGTGGTGGCAATGGGCGGTTGTGGTTGCCTATTTACATATGAACTGTTACCAACACACCAATTTGTCATCTTATGTTTACTATTTTAAACGAATGTCAGAACTGTTCATTTTCTATAAGTTGAATGCATTTATGAGGTCCTCAGAGTGGTGGAAATTTCCTTTTAGAAAATGATGGTGAAGAAATCCGGATAGTATTAGCTATAAAAAAAATAAGAGAAAACATCTGCTGTGATTAGCCTAATAGAGAAGTCTTGCTTGTGGGTATTGATGATTCATTAAATATTTGGACAGACTAAGTACATTATTAAAAAATTAAAAAAATCTGGACATGCGCTCATTATTATCATATATTTAATCTACGAATTGCAACCAAACAAACTTAATCATGAACGTTCAAAAATTTCTTTTATCAACAATTGGCGCAGGAGTAGTCATGTTCTTACTAGCAGGACTGTGGCACATGGCATTGATGAGCGACCTCTATGCAAGCGACCTGAATCGGGCAGAACCAAACCTATTTCTCATAGCGGTAAGTTATTTGGTCCTGTCACTACTCATGGCCTATATGTACCCAAAGGGCATTGAAGGTACAAATAAGATTGCCAATGGAATCAAATTTGGCGTTTTAGTTGGCCTTATCTGGGTCCTTCCGCATTCTTTGATAATACATGCGGTCACTGAAGGAGGAGCTTTAAATGTTATCTTTATTGATGTCGGATGGCACATTTTTGAACAAGCTTGTGGAGGAATAGTAATTGCCTTGATTTATGGTATTCCACAGACTGTAGCTGCATCCTCAGAATAAAGTTCTATTCACATATTGGAAAATATAGGGTAGCATTTTTGTTACCCTTTTTTTTAAGGTAAAAGAAGAAAAAGGTACAGAAGCAACCTGGCCCGCCTCTGGCCTTGCCGGCAGAAAGGATTCCGCACCAGTTTAGGCTGAAGTCAGTAAAAAAGAGATGTGACCGGCAATTAGGTCTTAGGGCGACCCTACGACCAGGAAAAGTTTGGAGTTTTAGCCATTTTGGGTCATGTATTGCACAAAACAGGATAAAATGTCTGAATTATTGAGAATTATGTAGCAAGGCCGGGCAAATCGGTCTTTACAGATAAAAAATTGAAATTATTGTGACAATAATTAATGAGCCGCCTATTCCAATAATTCCACCGATATATCTGAAATCCGATTGTTTTAGATAGCCTGTAGAATATACAATTGCATTAGGTGGTGTGGAGATAGGTAAGAATAATGCTGTTGATGCACATAATCCAATGACTAGTGAAGCAGCTAAGGTATAATCCGGCACTATGGATGCACTTAATGGGATCAAAATACTGGCTGTAGCTGTATTACTCATGATATTTGAGAATAACATAGTGACTAATCCCAGCAACAGGAGCATATAAATTGGATTATTAAAAGCAGGGATCTTGGAAATCAGGAAATGTGCCAGTCCGGTTTCCGTGATGGCAAGTCCAAGCGTTAACCCACCAGCAACAAGCAAGAGCGTATCCCAGGGGATTCTACCCAGATCAGCGGCCCTGATAATACCCGAAACCGTAAAGAAAACTACCGGGATAAAGGATACTACCGCCACCGGGATGTGGTGAATGTTTGAGGTTAACCATAAACCTATCGTAAGCACGAACGTAATAACTACAATGATCCGGTTCCGGAGGGTGTTTTGATCATTTTGTTCAAGGCTTTCTGAATTTTGTATTTTGATCTCAGTACACGCAGTTTTAAATCGATGCTTTAATAAAAACCAAATCATCAAAATAAAAAATAATGAAATCGGAACGCCAAAGATCATCCAATCAAGGAAAGTAAATTCCATTCCATGATTTTGAATATTTCCCACCGTAATAGCATTAGGTGGACTACCAATTACGCTTCCAATTCCCCCAACAGTACCTGCCGATGCTACGCCAAGATATAATGCCTTAATCAGGGGATCTCTTTTAGGAATATCGCGGATTATGGGTATGAGTACGGCTACCATCATAGCTGTTGTGGCTGTATTTGACATAAACATGCTCAGGATTCCTGTTGTCAGCATAAATCCCAATAAAAGCCCATAAGGCTTAGTCCCGAACCATGATAATACAACTCTTGAAAACTTCCGGTCGAATTGAGTGATTTGAGCTCCCAAAGCCATAAAAAATCCTCCCATCAGGATCAGTATGATCGGGCTCGACCAGGTGTTGATGTACTGTTTCCAGTTTTCAGATATCAGGCCGGGAGTTTGGACATCGCCTAAAAAATACATGGCAAAGCCTATGATCAAGATACTGACTGCGAATGGTGGGATAGCTTCGGTTATCCACAGTCCGGCTGCAAATACCAGGAGGAAAAATGCATTCGCAGTAGCATAATCAACCGACTCGATAATGGTCTGTCTCAATAGGAGTGATACAATAAATACAATAATAAGCAAACTCACTTTTGGGGTTAAAGGCCAGTGAGCCCGGATGTACCTGATACTTGCAAACCTGCTGTCAGCCATACAATACTATACTATTGAATTTGGCAGCAAATTAATTGATCGGATTGGATAAAATCAAACGTTTTTAATTTTTTGCTATAATTTAGAGCGCATGAAGACAAAAAGGTTCTAAAGGCTATTGTAATCACTCCAGTGTCTTAAGTCATGAAAAGAAGTACCTATAAAAATCTCAAAAATCTTCTGAAAGGCTCTTTTCTTGATAGGCCGGTAATTGGGATTGATTGGATATTTTCTTTTATTTGAACAATCGAATGTGCGAGTAGCAAACATAAATAATCTTTATAATTATGAAAAGAAATTGTAAGCAATTGGGGGTAATTTTTGCCTTACTAGCAATAATTCTTTCCGGGTGTAAAAATTCTCAACAAAAGGTACAAGATGATAATTTTATCACTATGTCTAAAGAAGTCTTAAAAGATAAGATTAAAGGAGCCTGGGCTGCACAAACTATTGGTGTAACCTATGGAGGCCCAACAGAATTTCATTACTTGAAAAGAATCATACCCGATAGCATCGAAATTTTATGGTCAGATACCACCATGCTGTATTGGATGACGAATGTTCCGGGTCTTTACGATGACATTTATATGGATCTGACATTCGTGGAGGTGATGGAAAAAGAAGGCCTGGATGCCCCCGCCTCGTCTCATGCTAAAGCATATGCTAATGCAAAATACTGGCTTTGGCATGCCAATCAACAAGGAAGATACAACATCCTTCATGATATTCTTCCTCCGGAATCAGGTCACTGGCTAAATAATCCACATGCCGATGATATTGATTTTCAGATTGAAGCGGATTTTGCAGGAATCATGAATCCGGGAATGCCCAATAGTGCGTTGGAGATATGTGATAGGGTAGGGCATGTGATGAATTCGGGTGATGGTTATTATGGAGGTGTATTTGTGGCAGGAATGTATAGCTATGCTTTTATTGAAAATGACATTCCTGCTATTGTCAACAAAGCCCTCGCTTTAATACCACAGGAAAGTACTTTCTACCAGTGTATTGCCGATGTAGTGCAATGGTATGAACAATACCCGCAAGACTGGAAGAAAAACTGGCAATTGATAGAAGACACGTGGGGGCTGGACATAGGATGCCCTGACGGGGCACATAGTGATTTTAACATCGATGCCAAAATAAATTCCGCTTATGTGGTTCTCGGGCTTTTATACGGAGACGGTGATTTCGGTAAAACCATGGAAATCTCCACCAGAGCAGGTCAGGATTCAGACTGCAATCCGGCAACTGCAGGAGCCATCGTGGGCACAATCATTGGTTATGATCAGATTCCTGAATATTGGGGGAAAGGGCTTGAATTAATCGAAGACATAGATTTTCAACATACCAGCACATCTCTAAACGATGTATATGAAATCAGCTACCGACATGCCCTGGAGCTCATTACAAGAAATGGTGGCGAGGTAACTGAATCTGAAGTAAAAATCAAAGTACAAGAGCCTGAAATTGCCCCTCTTGAACAAAACTTTCCGGGATATGAACTCGCTGATAACATCGAGATTAACAAGCGTTTAACTTCTGATGACTCACAAGAACTTGAAGTGGAATTCGAAGGTGTAGGAGTAGTGCTGAAGGGAAGAGCCAGACACATTGATTTTGATGATAAATATGCGCTCGAGTCAGACGAAGAAACCGTGAAGGACTATACTCTGATCGTTGAGTTTTATATCGATGAACAACTGTCAAAAACAATGGAATTACCCTTGTATTTTATCGAACGCGCGCATGAATTATTCTATCAGTACGAACTACCGGATGGAAAACATACACTGAAATTAAAAATCACCAATCCCCATGACAAGGTTTATCTGGATGTCAGGAACATGATCGTCTATCAAAAGAAGCATTCATGAAAAATGGCGAAATTGTAGTCATTGGCAGTAGCAATACGGACATGGTAGTTAAATCCGGACATTTGCCATCACCTGGTGAGACCGTATTGGGTGGCCACTTTATTATGAACCCGGGGGGTAAAGGGGCGAACCAGGCTGTTGCAGCAGCCAGATTGGGTGGAGCGGTTACTTTCATTGCAAACGTAGGGGATGATGTATTTGGACAGGAGGCTGTGAAGGGCTTTCAGTCTCATGGAATCAATTCAGATTTTGTAGGGATCGACAAGGGGTCTCCATCCGGAATAGCATTGATCATGGTAGATGATCAGGGAGAGAATTGCATTTCAGTGGCTCTGGGAGCAAATGCTGCCATACAAACGGCAGATATTGACAGGGCAAGAAAAGTAATAGGACAAGCGTCGTATGTACTAATCCAGCTGGAAATCCCTATAGATGTGGTGGAGCATGCGGTAGAATTGGCTAGACAAGCAGATGTAAAAGTGGTATTGAATCCTGCTCCCGCACAGCTTTTGTCTGACGACATATTAAGTTCACTTCACATGATCACCCCGAATGAAATGGAGGCGGAATTACTCACAGGAATTAAAGTTGATGATGAAATTTCAGCAAGATCAGCAGCGAATGCATTACAGGAGAAGGGTATCGATATCGTGGTGATTACCATGGGATCATTGGGTGCGTATGTACTTTCAAAAGAGTTAGATCAATTAATTCCTTGTCCCAGCGTAAAAGCTGTGGATACCACTGCTGCGGGAGATACTTTTAATGGCGCATTGGTAGTTGGACTTGCGGAAGGTATGGGCCTGATGGAAGCCGTTGAATTTGCAAATAAGGCTGCAGCTTTCTCCGTAACCATCATGGGTGCACAAGCTTCAACACCATCAAGAGATGATTTAAATTAAGCTCATAATTATGTTTATACCAGAAAGTTATGGATTGGCCGTTTTACTAAGTGTGATTACAATGTTGTGCTGGGGCAGTTGGGCAAATACCCAAAAACTGGCATCAAAATCCTGGTCATTCCCATTATTTTACTGGGATTATTCATTTGGAATCATCTTACTCACACTCATTTTTGGGTTTACATTGGGAAGTTCCGGCGATGCAGGTAGAGGTTTCCTTGAGGACTTAGCCCAGGGTGAATTAAGTTCATTTATTTCAGCATTTATAGGAGGGATTATATTCAATATTGCTAACCTATTGATAGTGGCAGCCATTGATATCGCCGGAATGGCCGTAGCTTTTCCTGTTGGGATTGGAATTGCGCTGGTACTTGGGGTAATCATAAACTATATGGCTACACCGGTCGGCGACCCGATATTTCTTTTTATCGGTGTTGGTTTGGTGGCTGTGGCCATTATTCTGGATGCACTGGCTTATAAAAAATTATCCGAAGGCAGGAAACTCACACCATCTAAAGGAATTTTGTTATCCATCGTAGGAGGGGTACTGATGGCTTTCTTCTACCGGTTTGTAGCTGCATCCATTACAACGGATTTCACAACGCCGGAAGCGGGTCTGTTCACACCCTATAGTGCCGTATTCGTATTTGCAATTGGAATTTTTGCTTCCAATTTTCTCTGGAATACGTTTTTTATGTATAAACCTGTAAATGGGAAACCTGTAAGCTACTCGGATTATTTTACAAAAGGCAATACCAAACTACACCTCATTGGCATACTTGGGGGATTAATATGGTGCCTTGGCATGTCGCTAAGTATGATGGCATCGGAAAAAGCAGGATTTGCGATCTCATATGGTCTCGGCCAGGGAGCGACCATGGTGGCAGCCGCATGGGGCGTTTTTATTTGGAAAGAATTCAAAGATGCACCCAAAGGAACCAATAGATTGATTTCGTTGATGTTTTTGAGCTTTGTAGCCGGACTTGTGCTGATTGTATTTTCACGAATAATTTGAGAATAATGAGCAAGCTTTATGTCCAATGTCTTTCTTCTGAATATCATCCAGTATGAACAATAAGTTATTTCTGATTTCAATACTTTTAATAGTAACTGCCTGCGTAACAAAACAAAAAGAATCCGAGTCAGGCCCTGTTGCAGAAGAAGCTGATAAAATACCTGTAATTTTTGATACCGATGCCAACAACGAGTTAGACGACCAGCACGCACTTGCCTATTTATTGTTCAATGGAGAAACATTCGACGTACGCGGGGTTACAGTGAATGCCACGTTCAACGGGGGTGAAATTGAGGAACACGTTGCTGAAGCAAAGCGTATAATGGAGTTATGCATTGTGGAAGATAAAATTCCACTCTATTCGGGAGCAAATGGTGACTTTGAATCTATAAGAAACGCTACAAATGATCCTGAATATGATGGTAAAGAAGCTGTACAATTCATTATCGATGAATCGAGGAAAAGTCGTGACCGGAAGCTGGTTTTATTACCTGTAGGCAAACTCACAAATATCGCATTGGCATTGGAAATTGCACCGGATATTAAAGATAACGTACGTATTGTATGGCTGGGTTCCAACTATCCTGAACCAGGGGAGTATAACCAAATAAATGATATTCCCTCATTAAATTATATTCTTGATCAAAATGTTCCTTTTGAAATGGTGATGGTGCGTTATGGAAAACCTTCAGGCTCGGATGCTGTCAGGGTAACTCCTGATGATATAGAACAGAATATGCCCGGAGTGGGGCCAACATCAGATCCTGTTACAGGCAGGCACGGCAATACATTCACCAATTTTGGTGACTATTCTGTTAACCTTTTCCGTAATGCAAAGATGCATGGTGACCCTCCTTCCCGCCCATTGTTTGATATGGTGGCTGTAGCAATCGTTAAAAACCCTTCCTGGGGTGAGGGCAGAGCAATACCAGCACCGTTTTTGGACGGGGAAAAATGGGTAGAACGACCGGAAAACGATCATAAGGTGATTATTTGGGAAAACTTTGACCGAAAGGCCATTTTGGAAGATTTTTATGATATAATGCGCAATCCGGTTATTGCTGAAAGGAGATGAGATAGCACAGAAATAATAATCGAAATATGCAGGTGAAATGTCTTATTTAACTCCGAATCTTCTGCCGACTATTAACTTTATAATCTCCTGGTTGCTGTTATCGGTCAAGCCAAAAAGAACGCCTATGTTAAACTCCCAGTCGGGGTCAACTAACAGATCGAAAATCGGGCCGATGAGATGCTCCTGATCCTGACCTGGTAAAACAACATCGAAAGTGCCAAGGAATCCATAATATTCAAAGCCCAGGCCTGCGATATTCTGTATTGCAAACATCGCCTTAAATTGAGGTGCCATCCCCACATTTTTATCATCACCCGTGAGCGCAAATTCAATATTCGGATTAAACGAGAAATACCAATTATTGATCGTTTTATCAAAGATCGGACGGACTTCACCTTGCCATATAAATTCACTTTCCTTATCCGGTCTGAAAAATCCCAATTCTACGGATAGGCTTGCTCCCAATGGCCAGGACCAATTCTCAGGAACTGTCACCCTTGGCCGTATCTGATTTCCAAGGTATTGATAGCTCCCATCCGGAGATACTGCGGTAAACAGGTATAATCCAATCTCAAAATTATCTGCAAATCCGTGGGTGACCTCTAATGTAAAATTCGTCCAATTGGCATCGCTGGCATCAAGCAGAGCCTTACTACCGTTAAAAGTATAATTACTGTGTAATTCGATAATAGTTGCTTTGTTGCCAATGGTGGGGGAGGCATAAACCTGTATCTCGTTGTCTGCCTGCGAAAACCCATCAATGGTCAGGATGAGCAACAACCAGGCATTTATCAACAACCTATTACACATAAGGCGACAGGGACCTGAATATTAAGTCTTTGGATTTATTCTCATTCCAAAACCAGGTAACGCTCTAACCGTGCAACTTCTTCATCATCAACATATTTACCAATTTCTCTGCGAAACTGCAAAAAATTCTTATATGGTCTGTACTCCTTAAATTCATGTAACATTCTATTACCTAACCCAGGTATGGTGAGTATATCATCATCACTGGCTTCGTTCAGGTTTATGGGAACAAAAACGAATTGCGCCAACTTCCCCAGTTCGGTGTCGTCTACATATTTACCAATCTCCCGGTGGAATTGCGCCATAGCTTTGTAAGGCCTGTACTCCTCAAACTCATGAGCCATTCTGCTTCCAACTCCCGGAACCAGCAGTATCTCATCGCGGGTTGACGTGTTCAGGTTTATTGGTACAAAGAGTTTGTGGTATAATTCTTTGGACTGCTCTTCATTCAGATATTCTTTGAGAAATTCATGAAATTTCATCATACGTAAGTAAGGCCGGTTTTCAACTACCTCCTTAGCTATTGCCGCACTGAGGTTAGGCAGGGCTGCCAGTTCGTTTTCTGTTAAAAGATTGGGATTCAATACACCTTGATTGATGCCAACCTGTGCTGCCAGATTGCCAAAGGAAAGAACAAACGTTACGATGATTGCTAACCTGAAAGGTACTTTTCTTAGCAGTTTCATATTTTTTAATGAGTTTGGTGAATGGATATTTTTATGAATAATTCAATGATCTGATCCAACCGATCAAAGCCAGCATAATCATTGCCCCCGGGGCAAGAGAAGGAGTTGCACCTTTCATCGACTTTGTGAAGAGAGCTAAGCCCTCGAGACCTGGATACATTTCCTTTTCAAATTCTACATTCGTTTGATAGTGCATCCAAAATCCATAAAACCCACTAAATATAAAGAAAATCATTACGATTTTAAATAACTCCCATTTCAGGGGCACTTCCGTGAGTGATGCGATTAAGAAAACAATCAATCCTGATCCCAGCAAAATCAGGGGAATCATTTGCCAGAAATCTTCCGTATGGTCTAGTAACAATAATTCCAGGAATGTTCCGATGACACCCAGTATAAAAATACCAGAAAGACTCCATCGCAAAGATTTACTTTTCAATTTATTATATGGTTTAATGAACAACAGCTCTAAAGTTATTGTATAAAAGCCATTAATCAATACTGCACAAGTTCCATACGAGTAGAAATGCTAAAGAATACGGAAAAGGAAACATTTACTGGTTAAGTTTTGAACGGGTGTTGAAGGAGTTGAAAACAAATTGGTATCTATCAAATGTTAACAATTATCATCAGGTTATTTATTAAATAGGGTACCCACTTAAATGGCTATAGTTGAAATTACTGGTGCAATCTGTAAATATACAGGACTAAAGTCCTTTTTTATTCGTACTTCTAACCCCCAGGCTTAAGCCCGGGGTTTTGAGGTCACTATTATATACTGGGCTTTAGCCATTTACGTTTAACAACACTGTATTAAACAATAATCTAGATGATTTATAATTTATTGAATATCAATGTTTTGATATCTAAATGGGTAACCCTATTAACAAAAAATAAAAAGTTGAAAAAAATTTTAATTTATGTAGGATTATCACTTGTCTTTCAAGGAAGGCCAAGATTATTTTTGGAGAGAATTAGAGGTCATTTCGTGGAAATCTGACGGTACATTCCCCGCACATTAAGAGAAAACCATTCTTCGTATTGCCCCCAATGAGAATACTCTTTGAGCTGTATTGATGCGGCAGCCTCATCTTCAGATTTTCCTTCTGAGATTGCATTTGTAACTGACGTTTTAAGATCATTATAGTACATGTATTGCCGCTGAATTGATCCGCGATCTCCATTGCCTCCATGACCAAAAATGACCGTATCAAATGGGATTTGTAATAATTCATTAACCGCATTGAACCACTCAGGAAATACAAAACTGGGTAATTCACGATAACCAACCCGATCATGGTTTACAAAATCGACAGCAAAAATCACACCTGCATCGGGTATAAATGGAATGATTAAATTGTCGGTATGCGTAGGGCCGAAGTAATAAAATTCAATGATCCTTCCTCCGAAGTTGATTGACAGTCGATCGCTGAAGGTTGTAGTTGGTGGGGGAAGAGCCGGGTCAGCTGATTTAATGATATGTGGAACAGCATTTTCATGGGCAATTATCTCAATGTTACTCACGCCCATTGATTCCATGAGGGCATTAGCTCCCGTTGCATGGTCAGCATCACTATGACTATAAGCAATGGCTATCAACGGCAAACCCGGCGCTTTCTTTTTCATTTCATTTCCAAATGTTTTGGAAGCATCAGCTGAAATCGGATCAAATGCCACGATGCCCTTTGGCGTTATCACAAACATTGTATTATGCCCCTGCCACCTGAACTTGTAAACTCCTTTTGCGATTTCAGTAGTTTCAAAATCAGCTTCCTGCGCATATATACATAATGGCACAAAAATAAACAGGTACAGAATCCCGGAGAACTTTCCTCGTATCATATCAACACATTTTTGATGTGGAATTTAGCATATATTATTTAAAATACCATGCCGCATAAAGCCGCGTTTAGTACGATTGAATGCGTACGGGGAGAACAAGGCCTGGCCCGGCTAAAGTGTGGCTGACACGACACTAGGCACATGAGATCGTAACAGAATGCGTGTGACCATCGCCAGTTGTAGAAGTAACTGATATCTGTTGATTGTTTGCTAACGATGCAAAGGCACTTTCAGAAACCGTAACGACATGATTATGGGCTGATGATCCCTGGATATTATATTGTTTATCCACACCTGCAGCTACATCAGCTGTGGAGACGGTTATCGAATGCCCGTGATTTGCACTGACGCTACCGACTGTACCATTTGCCAGACAATTTTTATCTGCATCTGCACCATCAGGAGTCGGATCATTATCTGAATCTGAACAACTTAAAATTGAATAGAAGGGGATACCAATAAGCATAGCGCCTGTTGCCTTCTTTATGAATGTTTTTCTGTCCATTTTATATTGATTTTAATAAGACAATCTACAATAAATGTTATAACAAACATAGAATTAAAATAGTTCCAGTTTGATTTGTCGTATTTGGCCGATATTAATTCGCCCTGTTTACAGTCACGAATAACAAAAAAATAAACCTATAAGTGGCACGCCATGAAAGAATGGAGCGACTGCCTACCTCATATTCAGCTTAACAGTTGAAAGTTCCCAGCCTGCGGTAGGCAGGCAATTACGGTTTGAAACGAACCGCACGTTACCATCGCTAAGGATATTACACAAGCGTGGGGGAGGCCTGTAAAAAATGTCAGTCCACGAATGTGAAGGCCTTTCCCGCCTTTCCGGCCCTGCCGGTGCGCCCGATCCGGTGTATGTAACTGCTAAAGGTCATAGGCACCTGGTAGTTGATGACATGGGTTACATCCGATACGTCAATGCCCCGTGCAGCCACATCTGTTGCCACCAACACACGAATACTCCCTTGTTTGAAAGCATTGAGTGCACGCTGCCGCGCATTCTGGCTTTTGTTGCCATGTATCTCGTCTGACAGGATACCTGCTTTATTCAGTTTGATGCACAGCCTGTTCGCCTTGTGTTTTGTTTCTTCAAACAACAGCACTTTCTGAAAATCCTTGTTGACGATCATCTCGTGCAGCACCTTGAATTTATCCTCGCCGGCAGCAAGCCTGATGATGTCCTGCTCTATGTGATCACCTGTACTGTTACCGTTGCTCACCTTCACGGTTAGCGGGTTTTGAAGGATACTGCCAATGAGCGTTTGCTGCGTTTTATCGAGGGTAGCTGAAAAAAGCATGGTATGTTTCCGTTGTTGCATACCGTTAATGATACGTTTTACATCATGTACAAAACCCATGTCGAGCATACGGTCAAACTCATCCAGCACCAGGGTGTTAAACTGTCTCAGGTCAAGCACTTTACGGTTTACCAGATCAAGTAATCTGCCAGGTGTTGCAATGATCACGTGGCTGTACCTGCGAAGGGTTTGTATGTCCTTGTTAAGATTGGTGCCTCCTATAAAACAGGCGCTGTACAGCCCCAAACCCCTGGTCATGCTGCGAAACTCTTCTTCCACCTGGATGGCAAGTTCCCGGGTTGGCACTACCACCAGCGCAAAGGCAAAGGGGTTCTTCTTGTGCTCAAGCAGTTGCTCGATGATCGGTATAAGGAATGCACCTGTTTTTCCAGTTCCTGTTTGTGCAATACCCAGCAGGTCACGACCCTGCAAAAGTGTTTCCAATGTTTTATCCTGAATTTCCGTGGGGCGTTCGAATCCCTTTTTAATCAGGCATTCCTTCAGATTTGGGCTGATGGGTAAGTTGTCAATCAGGCGATCCGAGCGATAATCCTTTACCAAGGTCTGCGTCGCCTTTCGTATCAGCAACGATGGGTCCAGCGTAGATTTCTTTCGGCCTGTTCCTCCTGATCTCGCTGGTCTGCGGTTATTACCTTGAATACCAGAGGTCCTGTTAGGCCGGTCTGGACGGTTTGGCCTGTCAGAATTGTTAGACGTGTTTCTATTATTAGATTGGTTTGACCTGTCAGGCCTGTTTGCGTTGTTAGAATTGTTTTTGCCAAATGTTGGCTTATATCTACGTTTCCTTTTATACGTTGTATTTTCCATTCAATTGTTTTTATACATCCTTATTCACTGCTATATCGTTTCCGGGCTATACGTTAGTACGGATATGCCATAATAGCATAGTGAGCGTGTCTGTAGTTAATTATTACTGTTTTCCGTTCTGCTGCCTAGCCGAATCAGAGAGTAAAGAGAGGGTTCCTTTGAGGCGGGAAATCTGCCTTGACTAAAAGTCTGCTAAGAATTAAGTTGCAAAGGTAACGAAAACCTACGGAAATTGCAATTCCTGCCACAATAGCACTTCACTGAGTGTCATATTGTTTCTTAAAGCCTTGGCAAATGGTTTTAATTTTGGATTATATGGAATTATCTTTCTTCTCACTTTTTGAAAACCCACCCCTGATTCCCCACCGTCGGAGGGGACTTATTTACGTTCAGTCAAATGCCTAAATCTTGTATTTCTCTTCGTGAATGGCTTGATATTATATTATAAAACAAACCACATAAATATTAATAATTATTCCAGCGAATTAAAATGACGAAATGTTTGTATAATTCAAAGACAAAAGCCTGATCAAAAACTATAACGCTTTCTAGAGCCCGAATTTGCGTAGCGCCAGGCCTTTTGTAAGCCAGGAGGTGCCGAAAGCCAATAAGGAAAACGCTTCCAGCCAGAAAACAACGGTAGCAGGCCATCGGCCTTTGAAAAACATAAAATACAGGAACAGGATTAGCATACTGGTCCAGATAATGGTGCCACAAACGATGTACACGATGTTTCTTCTTTTTTTGTCGTTTTGCCATTGCGCTTTAGGAATATTGCTCTTCGTAAATTTAAATAATGACATGTAGCCGAGGATCATGAAAAAAGTAGCTGCACACACCAGGTGGAACGTACCTACCCATCCGGGGTTGCATTGATAACAATTGATATCGGAATTTGTCGGGAAAAGTGCTACGCAAATAGCCAAAACACCGGCGACATTCGTGATCGCATTGTCGCTTAGCCTTCGGTCTGTTTTATCAGGTTTATAACCCTTGTATGTAATCAGAAACAAACCAAAACTCCAGAGCACACCCACGAACACATCGCCCATGTTGGTGTAATAGTAGTAGCTGATGGATTGTTTCAACGACGTATTATCACCAAATAAAAAATCGCCTGCGGGAAGGATTACAGGCAAGGCGATACCCAGCCCGCCCAGCAATTTTCGTAACGTAAGATAGGAGATAATTCGCGAATCAGGGATTTCGATTTTTTTCATAATCCGGATCAATTTATAAATTTTAGGGATGGAACGCAATAGGGTAAATAATAGCTGCTTTATTGTGTGAATCAAGCATGTAATCCTATTTGCAACTTTTATACTAAAAAAAACGAATCTTGTGGGGAAATTCCCGGTGGTTTCTTGAGCGGTACTTTCAGGCGGGTTACTTGAACGCTTAGAATCATGACAAAAATCATTTGAAATCTTAACTAAGTAGATATATTGTCGCTTAACTTCACAAGAGCCTTTAGGCTATGACTTACTACGGTTCTATCTGCAAAGATCATATCACTGATAAAGAGGTGATAAAGCAATATTGTAATTTTGCTTTTAAAATTTTTAAAAACGGTGTAGATTTACCTTATGACCAAAAACACCGCCAAAACCGATATCAATTTCGAGCGCGACCTATGGAAAGCCGCCGACGAACTCCGTGGTGCCGTAGCCGAAAACCAGTACAAGGACTATGTGCTCTCACTGATATTTATCAAACACCTGTCGGAACGTTATGAGGTACGTCGTGAGGAACTGGTAAACCTACTTCAGGACCCGAAATCGGATTATTATACGGTCAACACGGATGAGATCAGCTATGTGATGGAGGACCCCGATGAATACCTCTCCAAAAATGTACTCAAAATCCCTGAAGAAGCCTCCTGGCAGTATCTTCAGGACAATGCCGAGCAGGATGATATTAAAGTAAAGGTGGATAATGCATTGGATTTATTGCAGGAAGTGCTGGATACGTATAAACCCGGTAACCCGGATCTTTTACTTCGCATCTTTGTAAAGAGCCAGCTTACACCCAGGCAGGTTGGTGGACTGATCAACCTGTTTTCACAGAATAAATTCTCTGAAAAAGAGAACCCTCAAAGTGATATCCTGGGCCGTATTTATGAATACTACCTGGGCAAGTTTGCTATGACAGAAGGCACTGGTGCGGGACAGTTTTTTACTCCAGGTTCTATTGTGCGCTTATTGGTAGAAATGCTGGAACCTTATGAAGGGCGCATTTTTGATCCTGCCTGCGGTAGTGGTGGCATGTTTGTCCAATCCATGAAGTTTATCAAAGCCCACGATGGCAATGTGGGCGATATCTCGGTGTATGGCCAGGAGCGCTATGACGGAACCTTGCGCCTTTGTAAGATGAACCTGATCTTGCGTGATCTGCCTTTTGATATCCGCTTAGGCAATAGCTTGCTTGATGATAAATTCCCCGACCTGAAGGCCGATTATGTGATTACCAATCCTCCCTTTAATGTGGACACCTGGCACCCGGAGGACCTGCCCGAAACCGACCCGAGATTACTGGGTCCCAGGGAAGAGTTTACCACCGATGGCAACGCCAATTACATGTGGATGCAAACCTTCTGGAGCCATTTGAGCGATAAAGGCACGGCAGGCTATGTAATGGCCAATGGCGCCATGACTACCAATAACAAAGGCGAGAAAAATGTGCGCCAGAAAATGGTGGATGATGGCATGGTGGACTGCATTGTCCAGATGCCCGATAAGTTGTTTATGACCACAGGTATTCCAGC
>JADFHN010000117.1 GCA_022567155.1 Bacteroidota bacterium | reverse complement strand
TGATGACTGCCACGACTGTTTAGCCGATGCCGTTACAAACAACGATGTGTAAAGTTATGGTGAAATGATATATTGGAATTAATGGGGAGCGGAAATTTTGAGCGGATATATACATTTTCCTCTGCCCATCTTAATTCTACAGAAGACATACAAGTTTTAGTCGGTTCTGTATTTATAGGCCTGGCAGTACCGGACAGCGTGTTCAAACCTTGTGGATTGCATTTCAAACGAGCTTCATGACTATGTGGATATTTATGCCGGTAAGAGAACCGGCCTGGTTAAAGTATGGTTGTGGTTGACATGACACTAGAATTCAGTATCAAGCAGGTTGCCGCTAATCTGCAAAATCACCAGCTCTGCATTTTTTGCCGCATACTTTGCCTGGTTGTAACTAAGCCTTGCGTTTAACAGGTTTACCTGTGCCTGACGAAATTCAATGGAAGTTACCTGACCCAGTTTGTTCTGCTCAAGTGTGCGTTCAAAATTTCTACGGTTTGTCTCCAGGTTCTTCTTTTGTGCATCCCGCACAAACAAAGCAGTCTGGTAAACGGTCCAGGCATTGTTAAGATCGCGATATAATTGTTGCAATGTTTTTTCCCTGCTGATCCGGTCACTTTCCAGTGCGATCCGTGCGTTTTGCACACGTGTACGTGTAGCGCCTCCATCAAAGAGATTCCAGGAAAGGTTTATTCCTGCATTAGGTCCGGTAATCCGTTGGTCAATAAAATTGGAAGCTGCATCAAAATCATTTTTAGTCCACCCGTAGGAAGCCGTAAGCCCTACTACCGGCATCCAGCCTGCATTGTTGATACGGATATCATATTCAGAGGAACGGATAAAGTTATTGGATTGTAGAATAGATGTATTCCTTTCTTCAGCCTCTTTCACCACCTGCTCCAGATTCAGATTTTGAATATATATTACAGTTGTATCAACTGTGAAGGGTGTGTTGACATCCCGCCCTAACAGCAGGTTTAAATCACGTTTTGAATTTTCCAGACCCTGTGCAACCGTAAGGTAATTGATGCTGTCCGTATTGACATCAACCTCGGCGTTTAATACATCCAATTGGGTATTCTGCCCATACTCATAGCTGTAATTGGCCCTCAGCAGGCGTTCCTTTGAGATCTCAAGTGACCGTTTCTGGCTGATTATATTTTCTGATAAGCGAGCAACTGCATAATAGGCTACAAAAAGCTGCAAAATCGCCCCTTCCACGATTTGCCTGGCCTGGATATCGGATAATTGCGCATTCTGTTGTGCTTTTTTAAAAGAATACTGTCTGCCAAAGCCATCGAAAAGCGTATAATTTAACCCCAGAGAAGAATTAAAAGTTAGCGTGCTACCCCCCGGATTGAAGCTAATCCCATTTTCATTCGATTGCTTGATGGAACGGTCAGAATAGTTAATACCGCCGGTAGTTGATATAATAGGTAAAAAACCACTGTTAAGAATTTTCGCATTGTTTTGCGCTATCTTAACATTGTTATTTGCCACTTTAATATCATAGTTAAATTCCAACGCTTGCTCCACTGCTTCCCATTTAGTAAGCAGGTCTTCCTGTGCTCCTGCTGACCCGGCCAGGAGTATTATTGAAATTACTATTAGACTAAACCGAATCATAAGTTTCCACATTTTTTTCCATTATCGCACGTTCAACTTCTTCCCGGGCTGGTTTTACACCACTAAAAAGCCAGTTCCAATATACTTTTATACTATTTCCTACAGCAAGCAGCATTGGTAGCATGATCAGCGTTAATGCCGTGGCCAGCATAATACCGTATGCAATAGAAATTGCCATAGGTATCAGGAATTGCGCCTGACGGCTCTTTTCAAAAATCAATGGGGATAATCCAGCTACGGTTGTCAGGGATGTAAGAAAAATGGCACGGAACCTCGATTTTCCTGCTGAAAGTAATGCATCGTCAAACTTCATCCCTTCTTTCAGATATCCGTTAAACTTGCTGATCAGCACTAGGCCGTCATTAACGACGAGCCCCATAAGCGCAATTATGCCCAGGAAAGAAAGAATATTTATATTAAAACCATGGATCCAATGACCCCACACTACCCCAATCAAGGAAAAGGGGACCATAAGCATTAGTAACAAAGGCTGGCTGAAAGACCGGAAGGTAAAAGCGATCAACACAAATATCAGGAAGATCACAATGGGCAAAACTGTCCCGGCAGAAGATGTCACTTTCGAGGCTTCTCTGTTCTGTCCTTCGAATGTAGCTGTTATGGTCGGATATTTGCCTTTAATCAGCGGCATAAAGTCATTTTCGATACTTGCCATGATAACAGTGGCGCTCGTGTTTGGATCTTTCAAGTCTGCGTTCACATTAATTTCGCGCCTTCCGTCCAGATGATTAATCGAGTTTTCACCCCTTTGGATCTCATAGCTGGCGATCTCTTTCAAGGGTACTCTTTCTCCTGTCAAGGTCACTATGCGCATATCATCCAGGTTTTTGATCGAAGAGCGTTCATCTCTGTCATACCGCACCCATACACGTATCTCATCCCTGCCGCGCTGGAAGCGCTGCACCTGGTATCCGAAGAACCCGCTTCTAACCTGGCTGATCACATTGTTGAGATTCAGGCCTAAGGCATAGGCGCTCTCCTTTAGCTCTATCTTTATCTCTTTGATCCCGTCCGGATCGTTATCTGAAACATCTTTCAGTAATGGATTATCATTTAATTCGGTTTTCAGCATTTCCTTGGCGAGTTTCAACTCCTCGATATTGGAGCTGCTGAGGGAAACAGAAATCGGTTTCCCCCCAAAATTACTACCTGAACCAAATTCAACACTCTCAATACCATACAATGGCCCGACTTCTTCATTGATTGCCGTGGCGATCTCAAAAGAAGCAAATTCACGAAATTCGCCGGGAAGAAGATTGATATTCAGGGAAGCATTGGCTGTACCAGGCCCCACCCTTTTTATAATATTCCGGATTACCGGCTGATTATCAGATTGCCGTTCTGTAAAGTCGTCATTCACTCGCCATGCTGCATCCTCAATTCTTGAAATCAGTGAATCTGTGATCTGCTCATTGGTTCCTTGCGGCATTTTCAAGGTTATAGAAACCCTGTCACTGGCTACTGAAGGAAAGAATGTAAAACGGATCACGCCTCCGGACATAGCGCCAAAAGTGATGATCAACAATGCCACAGGAATAGCAAACCCAAGGAATTTATTCTTCATAAAAAAAGCAAGGCTCGGGCCGTAAATTGTATCCCTCATCCAGGAAATAAACTGGTCCGCTTTTTTATTGAACCAATAGGTTTTCTGTTTTTTAGTAAGGGCCTTTGAGTGGGCAACATGAGCAGGCAATATAATCAACGCCTCGAGCAATGAAATACCCAGGGTAAGAATCACCACAATGGCTACTTCGCTAAAAAATTCTCCTACACGGCCATCAAGAAAGAAGAATGTAGAAAAAGCAATCAGCGTAGTTACAATGGCCACGGTAATGGCAGGAAGCACCTCCATAGTTCCGTCAATGGCAGCCTGAATTTTATCTTTCCCCTTTTCATAGTGATGGTAGATATTTTCAGAAATCACAATCCCGTCATCTACCAGGATACCGATCACAATGATCATCCCGAAAAGAGAAAGCACGTTGATAGTCACACCAAGGTAGCTGGCGAAAATAAACATCCCCAAAAATGAAATAGGAAGACCAAATGCTACCCAGAAAGCTAACCGGGGTTTTAAAAACAAAGCCAGAAATATAAGCACAAGAAAAATTCCCTGTAAACCATTCCTTAACAGCAGCTCTGAACGTTGAACTATAGTAGTTGAAGAATCACTGGTGATGTTCAATTGTAAATTGTCATGGCTATTGTTGAAGTCGGCAATATATTCCTTGGTTTTATTTGCCACAGCAATAAGGTCCTCAGAATTTGTAGTACTTACCACAACGTTAACAGAAGGTTTTCCATTGAAATAAGACCTGTCGGGGTTTTCAGACCAGCGGTCCCGGACTGTGGCGATATCACGTAATCGTATTTTATTACCGGAAGCGTCGGCCTTTACAACAATGTGATCCAATTCATCAGCGTAATAAGAGCGGTTGTTCACACGGATAAGATAATCTTCTGTTTCAGTTTTAATCGTACCACCCGTGACAAGAATATTGGTATTGGCTACTGCATCTGCCACTTGCCTGAAGGTGAGGTTATACGCTCTGAGTATGTCTTCATTCACGGCAATTTCTATTTCCTCCAAAGGAAAACCTGAAATTTCAACCTGTGATATCCCCTCTACCGCCCGAAGGTCTGTTTCCACCTCTCGGGCAATAGATTTCAATGTTTTCAGAGAAACATTATCAGCGGTGACCACAAAAGAGATGGCTTCTGTCCTGAAAATAGCTTTTGAAATGACCGGTGGTTCCATGCCAACCGGGAAGCTTGGCACCCTGTCAACTGCATTTTTAATATCCTGCATAACCACATCCACGTCATAACCTTTCAGGATCTCTACATTTATTACCGCGGAGTTTTCTGATGAAGTGGACGTAAACCTGTCCACGCCGATCATGCCCCGCAGGTTGTCCTCTATTTTGAGCACAATACCCTCTTCCATTTCCTGAGGAGACGCACCCGGGTAGGCAATTCGGATGGTGACATTGCGCGATTCACTAAGAGGGAAAAAGGAGGATTTTAAGCTCCGCATACCCGCAATTCCCAAAACGACAATGGTCAGAATGATCACGTTGACTGCTACCGTGTGCTTTATAAAATGGGCTAAAATTTTCCTCACCTCGCTACTCTTCAAATATGTTTACGGTCATTCCTGTATAAGCGCCGGCCACCGGCCTGGAAACAATCTCTTTGCCATTTTCCAGCCCTTTTACGATCACGGTTTTTTCGTTGTAAACAACGGGTTCAACTGACACCAGTTGCAGTGAATTGTCCTCTACAACATATACATTGGTTTCATCAACAAGTAAGCTGCGATTGATTTCATAGGCATTATGCTCAATATGACCATTGATCAGCGCTTCCAGATATAACCCTTCATACAGGCCTTCACCACTGATTTCGATGTAAACTTTAACTGTTTGTGTACCGAGATCTATTTTACCGTTAATTCGGATAATATAACCGTTCCATATTTTATCAGTGGTTTCCTTATCCCGAACAATCACTTTCTTTCCTACAGACACAAAACTTACTTCTGACTTACTCAGAGATACTTCCAGCTCATATACCGTTGGATCAATAAACTCACCTAGTTTTTGCCCGGGCCGCACAAGAGAGCCGGGTGTAACAACCGCATCTGTCAATATACCGGAGTAAGGCGCCTTCATCTGATACTTCTCAAGCACTATTTCCAAGTTTTTTGTGGAATAGTAGGTAGTGTAAATATTCTTTCCTGTAAGAAAAAACTTCTCCTTATCGCTACCGGGTTTTGGAAGTTCGGCTACAGGTTTGTTCATATCAAACTCTCTTATATATATGTCCCATTTTTGATAAATATCAGGAAAGTCCATCCTCAGATCAGGAAGAATCGAGGTGATTAAGTTTTGAAATGTGCTTTTTTGTGCTTGTAACTGCGCATAAAAGTCATTATCACGTATGCTTACCATTACTTCACCCTTTCTGTAAACTACGCCTGGCTTAAACTCCTTAGAGGTAGGTTCCATCACCCCCTGAACTTCAGCATACAGGTTAATACGATTTTTTGCGACCAAATTGCCGCTTTCTATCACCGTTACCGGGATATCCCCATTCTGCACGATTTCTGTAAATACTGTCGGGGCCGTTTTCTTGGGTGTGGGGCGTATTTTTTGCTCCGATGAGGCAAGTGTTTTAGCAATGAAAAAACCTGCTCCTAATACCACTACTCCTAATACTATTGTTAATATCCTTCTCATTTTTTATTAGTTTCAACTGCAACAAATTCTTCCATATTTATATTTTTCTGAATTTTCTTCATGACACTGATGACCGTTTTTATTTCTTTACCGGAAAGTTCCTGTTGAATCTCATCCAGAATTTTCTTTAGTACGGGTTTGGCCTTGTCCAGCATTTGCTCCCCTTGTTTGGTTAAATAGATCAGGTTTACCCTTCCATCTGTCCCGCAAGGGATTCTCGCTACAAGATTTTTATTTTCCATTGTGGTTAGCAAACGTGCTAATGAGGCTTTGTCCCGATTAGTAATAAATGCCAGATTATGTTGTGGCTGGCCATCTGCCATTTTTAGCTTGTGTAGCATCAACATTTGGGTCTTCGTAAGATCGATTCCCTGCTCCCGGAGTCCATCGGTTATATAGTAGTCGATAAATTTCATGGTTTTGCCTAACCATGGTACTACGTAGAAATCGAAATCTGTTGTTATGCTATTCAAAGTCATTTAATTTTTTGTGCGAAATTATACAATTAATTGCATATGCAACAATATTATACGTTAATAAATATTTTTGGTTTCATTTTTTCAGAAAAATGATTCATATTTATTTCTTTTGACAAACTATGGACTTAAAACTTGCGACTTTGAAAAAAATATTTAGACATAATTACGGGAATGGGGTGAAATCGCAAAATTATTACCGGCCCGGATTGATATGATGGAAATTACGCTAATGAGATCGTGAAAATGTCAGGAATTCGCTAATTTAGGTACATTTATAATTACATTACGTACGCGTAGAGTGACCACAGCTGGTATTAAAATGTAAGAAAAAACAGGCCGGATATATTGAAAGTACAAATTGCGCTAAATGATTTTTCAGAAAACTGTCTTTTTTAAAACAATTTCCCTAATCACGGTTATATTAAAGCGCTGAATTCAAAGTGCAATAAATACCTAAGGCAAAAATATACGTTTACTTTAAAGGTTTGGGACCGAATGCATGGGGATAATCGGGAATACCAGCACGGAAATGTTTTGTGCAATGCATGAAACTAAATCATTATTATTATATTAATATTTTACTTCATACATTTTAACCTTACTGGTGACATTCTTTAATTCCCGCTCCCCTATAAACTCCACTTCAATATCGGGTTGATTTCTAATATTTTGGTAAACCGTTTCGGAAATACAGATCCCCCCTTCCTTTGCCTCCCCTTGAAGCCTGGAGGCGATATTAACTCCATCACCAAAAACATCGTTTTTCGAGAATGCAACTTCTCCTAAATGAACGCCCATTCTTAATGAGAAATCACTTTGTTGCGCAATTTCCCGTTGTACGTCAATACAAAATTTGACTGAATCTGATGCAGTTTGGAAACTACATAGCATGCCATCTCCCATCTCTTTGAGCAACTCACCGTTGTGTCGATTACTCATTATGACATGGAGAGACCGGTTGATATCAAGGATATTCATGGCTTTTTTCTCGTCCTTTCCCATTAAGGATGTGTATCCAACAATATCTTAAAAAACCAAAGCAGCAATTATGTATGAAACTAAAACAATTTATTTAAAATTAAGTCTATTTAAGATTTTTAGAGTCAAATGGAGTCTCGAAAAATATTGGGTTCAAGAAAAATCATTTCTTAAAGGTATAATTTTAATTCTTTTAGGAGCTCTAATCGCTTATTTTATTTCTAAAT
>JADFHN010000050.1 GCA_022567155.1 Bacteroidota bacterium | reverse complement strand
TTACAACCGAGCAGCTTGATAAAAGGATTGGCCAGTTAGTTTGCGAAAGCACAGACAGGGTGTGCATAGGTATAAGCAGAAAAACAATACCCAAAGGCGAGTTTGATGTTTTTGGAATTAAGATAATAAATATATTAGACAGCCAAAATTTTGAGATTAAGATTAAGAAGCCAAGCCCTTCCGGATATACAAAAAATAATGAGCCAATCGAGACAAATAATATCAACTTAAAATACAGAAAAAATGTTTTTATTGAAAAAAATGAGGAAGAAAGCATAGGTGTGGGTGTTGAAGTCCCAAAAGATACAAAATCAGGCGCCTGCCCCGGATCGGTAAACCTTCTTAATTTATCATCAAAAACTTCGATGAAATACGATAAATCGGTTCCTTTTCCGGGGTTTGGTAATGTGGCGGTGTATTCATTTTTATTTGCAGTAGGGACCATCTGTAAAATTGAATCCATCGCTGCAAATGCATCAGTTGAATAATGTAATTTAAGCGATGTAGTATCGAAACCGAGATCAGATGTTACATTCGCGGTAACTTCAAAGGTCTGAAGGGTGTCCTCGGTATTGACCAGGGGTTCATGAATAATATACGTAAACTCCCACCCATAATCCTGCATCATATCCAGCGCCAGGCCGGGGTCATGTATGAATTTATTGCTACCGATAAATGAAGTCATCAGTTCATGCGGCGTATTGACAAAACTTCCATTCAAATGAGATATACTTGAGCCGGCATTGAAGTCCTGTGGGGCATGCAGCCGAACATCCTGGGAGATATTGGTATATCCCTGGTAAAATAACCTTGTTGAGGTCATGGCATCGCCCAGCTCCTGCGATTCGTTTTCAATGTCGCTGACAATGTTATTTCCATCTTCATCTTCAATAAAGGTGGTATATACCATTGGGAAACCATCTAAACCAATGGTGCCAATGCCATTATCGTCCACATCCGGAAACGCAAAAAATCCAAGCCCATGTGCCAGTTCATGCATTACCACCGTAGCAAAATCAAATTTACCCGTACCGCTGATGCTGTCAGGATTTGCAATATCGAAATACCAGTTAGCCATATTGTTAAAACTGGCTACCAATTCAAATTTATCGGGTGCATTTAGTTCCCTGCCGGTTATTTTTTCGGCCAGCGCAACCGGATACCAGACATTCCATTGTGGTGTATTATCAAAATTCCGCCATATTTCCCCAGGGAAACTGGCGCCAAGCACGTTGTCATCCAGAGTTTCATAGGTTGCTTCGATACGTATTATTACGGGTGATGCTACAAGTGCTGACCAGGTATCAACGGCAAATTGGAAAGCTTCTTTTGCTTGAGGAAAATTGTCAAACCCGATATAGGTCACATCAAATTGTGCACTGTGACCTTTGGTACGGGCATTTATCTTATCAATCACTGACGTTCTTCGGGGAACAGCCATATCCAATGGCTGGCCTGCATAACATACAATGGGTTTATCAGGTTTGTAATATTCCGGTTTAGGGAAAATATTCTGATCTGAAGCCTGTTTCTGCGCAAATGCGCTGCCTGCCAGGGCAATAAAAAAAAATGGCAATGTTTTTGTAAATAGTCTGAACATACACGTTAATTTTCAGGCGAATTTCAAAAGTACCAATTTCAGCCTTTATTAATGTTTCTATACGTAAAAAGTTTAACTTAATAACAATTATTGATAACCAGTTAATTCAATAACCAATATATTGATATGAAAATCTTTATTTATGTAACTCTCGCTATCGCATTTATTTCATGCCATACAACAAAAAAAATGCGTACAACAGATACTGCTGCCTTGGCTGTGACAGACAAAGCGATTGTGATTTCGATGAAAAAAACCATGTGTTACGGCCAATGCCCGGTTTATGAGGTTGAAATATATAACGACCGTATGGCGAAATACAAAGGTGAAAAAAACGTGGATAATGTAGGTGAATTTACCGCTACTGTACCTGAAGAAAGGTACAATACGCTTTTGGAACAGTTTAAAAATGCCAGATTCTTTGAATTTAAAAAAGAATACAGGGCACCGGTATCGGACCTGCCGACAACCTACCTGTTCTTTTCTTATGAAGGCAAATCAAAAAAAGTCATGGACTATTATGGCGCTCCTGAATCACTGAAAGCCCTGGAAAATCTGGTGGCGGAATTGGTGAATGAACTGGAATGGAAAAAATTAAAAGAGTAACGAGTTGTATCTACACACAACGCCGCCCAAAATGGTTAAATATCTGTCATTGTGACTCGTCATTCTGAACGAAGTGAAGAATCTGTAATTTGCTACTCGGTTAATATTAACAGATCCTTCGCTCGCGCTCAGGATGACGTTTAAAAATGGTTAGAGGGGGAACTACATACATAATGACCAATAAGAACAATACAACCTTGTATTGTGGTGTAACCAGTGATCTGGTATCCAGAGTAATGGATCATAAATCCAGGGAGCACCCGAGGTCATTTACCGCCAGGTTTAATCTGTTTAAGTTAGTTTACTTTATAAGTTTCAGCTCAATTGAAGCTGCTATTGAACACGAGAAATATCAAAGGTAAGAGAAGGGATTGGAAGAATAATTTGATAAGTTCCGTTAATCCTGATTGGAAAGATCTTTGGGAAGAAATCAAGAATTGGTAAGATTTTCCCCGTCATTCTGACCGAAGGGAAGAATCTGTCTTAGTGACCCGTCATTCTGAACGAAGTGCCTGCCCGCCTATGTCATTCAGGCGGGCGCTAGCGCTCTGGTTGACGACTGTGACGAAGAGGATGATTTAGCTGATTTACTATCAAAATGCGGCGATGTCAGGAAAAGGGTTTGCTTCCAAACGTATCATTCAGCAACCATTTTATAATGGGTTCCCCTAATAAACAACCGGTCATGCAATGCATTCAATGCCTGTTTCTTATCCTCTGATCTGACCAATACCGATATGTTATTTTTACTTCCCCCATAGGAAATCATTCTTACCGGTATATCCTGCAATGCACTGAATATTCTGTAAACGACCCCCTTTTCCTCCATAATCCTGTTTCCGACAATACATATAATGGATTGCTCTTTGTCCACCTCAGTTTCACCAAAATATTCAAGCTCCGCTACTATATCATACAAATGGTCCGGATTATCAATAGACAGGCTGACGGCCACCTCCGAGGTGGTGATCATGTCAATAGGTGTTTTGTACTTTTCGAAAATTTCAAACACTTTTCGTAAAAATCCATAGGCCATCAGCATGCGTGAGGAGCGGATTTTAATTGCAATTATTCCATCTTTGGCGGCTACTGCCTTTACAACACAGGGTGTATCGCTCTTCACTCTGGTGATCAATGTTCCTTCTGCATCCGGATTGAGCGTACTTTTAAGTTTTACATGAATATCATGTTGTTTCGCCGGGAGGATGGTGGACGGATGAAGTATTTTGGCTCCAAAATATGCCAGTTCCGCGGCTTCATCAAATGTTAACAGAGAAATGGGGCGGGTGTTAATGACATCACGCGGGTCGTTATTGTGAATACCATCAATATCGGTCCATATCTGGATCTCCTCAGCGCCGATACTGGCTCCGATCAACGAAGCCGTATAATCGCTTCCTCCACGTCCAAGATTGTCGATCTTTCCCTTATGGTTCCGGCAAATAAATCCCTGTGTGACGTGAATGTTTTTCCCCTTTAGCATATCCAACTGAATCTCCTTCATTACCCCTTTATGGATATGTTGTATATCAGGTTCCCTACTTTCATCAAGATTCATAAATTCAAGTGCAGACAGTAATGATCCGTTTATTTCTTTTTCTTCCAGAAGTAAATGAAGCAGATAGGTCGAAATGATTTCGCCTTTTGAAACCACCTCTTTTTCAGCAGCAATCGACTAGGAAGATTTTATTAGCTTCCGAATATCGTTCTTCCAGTCAGTCAGAAAGGCATTGGCCTTCTCCTTGCTACCGGCAGATGAATACAGGTTTTGATATAATCAGTATAAAAGGATTCAAGGTCGTCAAGTAGGTTGAAGCATATATGTGTATCACCTGTTTGATGACGTGCTGCAACTTTATAGAGCGTATCGGTTGTACCTGATATAGCAGATAAAACGACTACTTTTGGCGACACATCGCTTACAATGATCTCCACAACATTATGCATCCGCTCCGGGCTGCCCAGAGAAGTGCCCCCAAATTTATAAATCTTCATTATTGGTGTATTTACGGATGTAAAATGCCTAACATTTTAATTGCAGTGATAGCAGCTTCATCACCTTTATTTCCGTGTTTTCCACCGGCACGGTCGAGGGCCTGTTGTAACGTATCGGTAGTAAGCACACCGAATATCACCGGTTTATTATATTTAAGTCCTGTGTCCATGATACCCTGGGCTACGGCCTGACTAATAAACTCAAAATGACGTGTTTCGCCTTGTATTACACACCCCAGGCATATCACGGCATCAATTTCTTTTTTCTGAGCTGCCCATTGAGCGCCCGGGGGAAGCTCAAAACTACCTGGGACATCCGTACGAAAAATATTTGATTTCTGAGCGCCGTAGTCAAGCAGGGTTTGAAATGCACCTGAATACAGCGACCCGGTTATCTGTTCATTCCACTCCGAAACAATAACAGCAAACTTTTTGCCTGAGATATCCATAACATTTTTATTAGTGTATTCACTGAGATTTTTTTGCTTGGATGTCATAATGTATGTTTAATAATATTCGTATATAAAAAAGGGATAAAACCGCCCCGTCTTATCCCCTCTGATCAATTGTTGGTTCTTGCTACGAGGCCAGCATCGCTTCCAAACGCGCCTTTTCTTTCAGGGCAGCCTGGTACTCCGTTGATCCCTTATAATCCGTAACAATTTCCTCGTAGCATCCTTTTGCCTTCTCCAGTTCTTCGAGCTTTTCCCATGCGATTGCAGCCTTCATTAAATATACAGGAGAAAAATATTTATTTTGATGATAATCAGCAGCTTTTTCATAATAGTTTACGGCATTCTCATTATCACCCTCTTCCATATACGCATCACCAGTGAGGCTGTAGGCACGTGCCTGTATCAACAGATCGGAGGATTTAAAATCTTCAAAATAGAGAATGGCTACCTTGTAGTTTTCTTTTTTGAGATGGATAACTCCCGTATAATAATTTGCAAGGTTGGCTGCATCGGTGCCCGGATATTCATTCATAATATCCTTAAAACCATAATTGTTTCCGTCTCCATTCAGCGCAAGATCGAGGCTGTCATGTTCGAAATAGAACACTGCCTGAAACATTTCTGCCTGCGCCAGTTCATTTTGATTATTGATGTAATACTGATAAACAAAAAATGCGGTGATGGCTACGACAATTAATCCGCTTATCCATAAAGCCCAGATCTTGTTGGCTGCAATAAACTCTTCGGTTTTACTGATTTGTTGGGCTAAAATCTCCGGATTTTCATAAAATTCCTTACCCTTCTCAGCTGCTTTCTTTTTACTTTTTCGCGCCATGGCTTTACACTACCAATTTTTGAGGGCGCAATATTACAAATTGCCTGTGACTAAACAAAGCTCTAACCTGTAACAAAAGGGTAGTTCTCCTGTTTATATACATCCATAAAGGCTTCGGAGGGGTCGGGAAATTTCGAATCTTCAGCAAATTTCACAGATTCAGCAACAATATCCCTGACTTTTGAATCTATCGCATCAATCTCTTTCTGTGTAGCAATACCCTCTTTCAGAATAGTGGTTCTAACCTGTTCAACAGGATCTTTGGCTTTATACGTTTCCACTTCTTTTTTGGTCCGGTATTTTGCCGGGTCTGACATAGAATGGCCTTTATACCGGTAGGTTCTGAACTCAAGCAAATATGGCCCTTTGCCGGCACGCACATGTTTCGCCGCTTTAGCAACCGCTTCATGCACATTTTCTACATTCATGGCGTCAACAGGGGCAGCGGGTATATCATATCCTTCACCAAGTTTGTATAATTCGGTAACATTCGACGTCCTCGATACAGAAGTACCCATTGCGTAACCATTATTTTCGATTACATAAATTACCGGCAATTTAAAGTGCATTGCCATATTCAGCGCTTCATGAAATGCTCCCTGACGAACCGCGCCATCACCCATGTAGCAAATGCAAAGGTTTTTTGTGCCTTTATACTTTTCAGCAAAACCAATGCCTGTTCCAAGGGGTATCTGGCCGCCGACAATTCCATGACCCCCAAAGAAATTCACTTCCTTATCAAACATGTGCATGGATCCTCCTTTGCCTTTTGAAACACCGGTTTCTTTACCATACAATTCCGCCATAATTTTTTTGGGATCGGTGCCCAAAGCCAGAGGATGCGCGTGGTCTCTGTATGCGGTTATCCAGCTATCTTCTTTGGTAAGAGCCGAGACGGCTCCGGCAACGCAGGCCTCCTGACCGATATACAGATGACAAAATCCCCTGATTTTCTGCTGTCCGTAAAGCTGTCCGGCTTTCTCCTCAAACTTCCGCATAAGATACATAGATTCGTACCAGGTCATATACGTTTCTTTGGAGTATTTGCCTTTAGTCCTTTTTTTAACAGGGGCTTTTTCTTTCACGCTTGCCATAACAGCTATAGTTTTGAATTAAAACAGAACTGCGAAATTAGCCAAAATCAGTTAACTTATAAAGCAATTTACCAAACGCCCGTTTCAAAATAATTCACCAGCGGATGCATCTGAAAAACCTGAGACTTCTGAATTTTAAAAACTATGAAGATGTGTACATCGAATTTACTTCAAAAATAAACTGTATTGTGGGCGAAAACGGAAGCGGGAAAACCAATATGCTGGATGCCATGCACTACCTGTCACTCACAAAAAGCGCAATCAATAGCATAGATATTCAGAATATCCGGCATGAAAGCATCTTTTTTACAATAAAAGGCACGTTCAATAAATCGGGAAGGGATCATGAGATTTTTTGCAGCCTTGAAAAAGGCAAAAAAAAGGTATTCAGGCAAGACAATACCGAATACGAAAAATTGAGTGAACATATCGGGCAGTTCCCTGCCGTGCTTATCGCCCCGGGTGATAATGAAATCATACGGGATGGAAATGATATCCGGAGAAAATATTTTGATACAATACTTGCCCAGATCGATCACCAGTATCTGCTGGATCTGATGGACTACAACCATAATCTACGCCAACGAAACAGCCTGCTGAAGTTTTTCCGAGATAACCTGTCTGCAGACCCTGATCTCATCGAACCATATAATCATAACCTGCTTGATCTTGGACAAAAGATTCATCAAAAGCGAAAAAACTTTGCAGACAGGTATTTTCCTGTTTTTGAAGAAAAATATGCATTCATTGCCGAGAACAAAGAGAAAACTACCATTTCCTATGTTTCACAATTTGATGAAATAGATTATGAGAACACACTGAAAACTACATTGAGCCATGATATTGAAGCTCAACGTACGTCTTTTGGCATCCATAATGATAAATGGGAGCTTATGATTAATGGCAGAAGATTGAAGAATTTTGGCTCACAAGGTCAGCAAAAAACATTTGTAATTGCATTGAAACTGGCTCAGTATGATATCATTAAAGAGGAAAAGGGGTTTGCACCTTTGCTTCTTCTGGATGATATATTCGACAAGCTGGACGACCGCCGGATACATAAATTGATGGGAATGGTGGCGGCTGATTATTTTTCGCAAATATTTATTACAGATACCCGGCCGGAAAGAACAAAATCCATATTATCATCATTAAGTTTGGAGGGTAATATTGTGGCTATTAATGATGGGAAAATTATAAAATAATGGTACGCCGGCTACCGAACCATAAAAAGGGATTTAAATGTCCACCAAATAGTTGTTTTTGATGAATTTTTAAGAAATTTATAATTTGATCCACAAAAGTTAAATATCAAATGCCCTGGGACAAGGAAATTTATAAAAACTGGGCAGGACGGAAGTCCGAAGCCACTCCGATCAGGCAGGCGCTCAACAACATGTTTAAGCAATACAGGCTGGCAGGCAAATTCCGGGAAAAACGTCTCGTTCACTCCTGGGAACGCCTCATGGGCAAACCCATTGCCACCCGTACTTCCAATATTTATATAAAAGGCAAAATCTTGTTTGTGCACCTTACGTCAGCTCCCCTGAAAAATGAGTTGTCGCTGTCAAAAAATAAGATCCTGGATATTTTTGAAAAAGAATTCGGCGCCGGTATCGTGGAAGATATCCGGTTTCTGTGATTTAAAAATCGCTTCAATAATAAATAATGGAAAGGAGAAAATTTGTCGTGGAATATGCTGATAGAGTGTTGAAGAAATAGTGGAAATAAAAGTGGAGTACCCTGACGATTTTACTGAGCAGATGCTTGAATACGCAGAGAATTACAGTAATTTGTAGCGTTACATGCAAGTTGCAAAATCCTGAAGCGTCATCCCAAAAGTAATGGTTACATATTTATGAGACAGTCCTCCGTCGAAATCCAGCGAAAGAAAGGCCTGTGCCAGAATTAAGTGGTATTGATGATAAACAGCATTTATTGCATTACGTCCATGATGTACATTCTGTTTGAGTTGGCCCTAAGTTAATTTATTGCGTTGCTCCGGGCTTCGGATAACCCCTCCCTGAATGGTGGCATCATAAAAAACCAATGCATTCCAGTAGGTAAGAACGACAAAAGCAAAAAACTTCTCGTTCCTTGCCGAAAGATTCGTATAATAATCCCTCATACGGCCAAATCGGATTTGCCTACCAGCGCCGAGGTAGTTTTGCAGCGCACCCACTTGTGCCTTACCGAACAAAAGAAAATCTACATTGAATTGATGAATTAACCCTTTTTCATACCGGTACCTGATTTCCACCAATGCATCTGATCGGGTCTGATATTGCCATCCTTTGGGCACCGCCGAAGGGGTAATCTTATTCACGAGCGTCTGGAGTTGCCTGCCTCCCGAATATTTCCCGATAATACCCACTCCCACCTGGAGAAAATGAACCGTCATTGATCCCGGAATACGTGTTTCTTTGTTGATTCCCATCCGGAAATAGGCAGCATAGGGGCAGTCGTTTACATGTTTTTCACTGACATCTTTTTCTGAAGGTGTGAACAATTTATGCTGAAATATTATCCGGTATTGATGAAATCCACCATTATCCGTTTTTGCCCGAAGTTTGCGCAGGAGCCATTTGAAAAGTCAGTATTGGAATAGCTAAAGATCAACCCGTTTGTATAATAGCGATCTGCCTGATTAAACACATCATTTTCGAACGAAAATAAAAATGATTTTCCATTGGAATCAATAGTCGCATGGGGCCTGGTTGAGCATATAGCAAACGGGCCGTCAGCACAAGAGAAAAGAAGCAAATAATTGAAATCCACCATGGACTTTCAGGAGAAGTGATGGTCACAATTCAGTTCAGTATTAGCCCAAAATTGTCAATAGGATTGACAATTTTGGGCTATGGGCGACGAAAGTCATTGATAAACAATGACTTCATCTGGGTTAACCCAGGCATCCCGCCTTGGCGGGATCGCTTGCACTTCGTACAAAAAGTTTTAATGAACTTTTTGGGTTAGTGTTGAATTTATGGATCGTATTTCGCCTGAATAACACTTTCGACAGGCTGATCGTTCGCTATCTACTGGAAGTGACTAATAATTTGAGGTTTCTTTTAGCTGGTCATCTTCATCCCCTGCATTGTATTCAGCGAAAGCCGGGTCCGGATTCTCGACGACACTTTCCAATGTCCTGTCTGATTCACCTTTTTTATCTTTTTCCGGAAAAAAACTCTTCTGGAATATCAGAATTATACATACTCCTATAAAAATAGAAGCATCTGCAATATTAAAGATGGCACTGAAAAACAGAAAATCAGTACCTCCGACAAAAGGTATCCAGCCGGGCCATATAAACTCAAACATTGGGAAATACAGCATATCGACTACCTGCCCGTAAAACCAGGGTGAAGGCGCATTATAAGGTGCGTTATCAAGGAGTACACCATATAAAACACTGTCGATCACATTTCCGATGGCGCCGGCAAGTATAAGCGAACCGGACCAGAGTAATCCGGGATGAACGTTCTTTTTGGCATAGTAATACAGAAAATATAAACCTGCAAACGAAGCAATAAGTCTGAAAGATGTCAGCAAAACCTTACCATACACCCAGTCGAGCCTCATGCCGAAAGCCATTCCTTCGTTAAGCATGTAATGAATTCTAAACCAATCACCTATCACTTTAAATTCACCGTTCGTGCCGAAATCCATGTTGAAGTGCACCAGTAATTTAACGGTATGATCCAATAAGATTACCACGAGCGTCAGTAAAAAATATTTTCCGTACTTCACTTAACTTCAATTTTTACTTTCAGGCTAAATTTATCAATTTCAACATCCTTTCCGCCGGTTAATTGATCGGTTATGTTTATTTCTGTTGCCTGCGTTTCGAGGCAAATATAATCCTTATAATTCCTGATCGCCGATATAATCAATTCTTTGCTGTCTTCAAGGGTAATCCTGATTTTATCCTGAACATCAAGGCCGGATTCTTTCCTCATATTTTGCAACCGGTTTACTACATCCCTGGCCAATCCTTCTTCCCTAAGTTCATCGGTAATGGTTATGTCCAGCGCCACGGTTACGTCTCCATCTGAAGCCACAGACCAGCCGGGAATATCCTCAAAAGAGATTTCTACATCTTCGAGGGTAATCGTAACCGGCGAATCATTCAGTTCTAACACATAATTACCGTCTTTTTCGATCCTGTTTATGTCGTCTGAACCGAATTTTGCGATTGCTGCTGAAATATCTTTCATTCTCGGGCCGTATTCTCTTCCCAGCTTCCTGAAGTTAGGTTTGATCCGTTTTACCAGAATACCCGAAGTGTCATCCACAAATTGAATTTCTTTAGTATTGGTTTCAGCTTTTATCAGGTCTGATACCTTCCCAACCTGCTCTTCCTGTTCTTTATCCAAAACAGGCATAAGTATTTTTGTTAACGGCTGCCGTACTTTGATCTTATGCTTTTTCCGGATAGAATGAACAAGAGACGAAGTTTTTTGGGCCAGTTTCATTCTTTCTTCAAGGTCAATATCAATCAGGTTTTCCGCCACAACTGGAAAGTTCGAAAGATGTACGGATTCATGGGTTTCTGCCCCGGTAACTTCATTCAGATCTAGATACATCCGGTCCATATAAAACGGCGCAATCGGGGCACCCAGTTTGGCAACTGTAACGAGACACCGGTACAGGGTGTAGTACGCTGCCTTTTTATCAGAATTATAAGCCCCTTTCCAAAAACGCTTCCTGTTTAATCTTACATACCAGTTGCTCAAATCATCATTTACAAACTGTGAAATTTGCCTTGCTGCTTTTGTTGGGTCGTACGTATCGTATGCCTGATCCACTTTCTTTATCAGGCTGTTTAGCCGGGAGGTGATCCAACGGTCGCTTTCTGTAAAAGCGTGCTGCTCAACTTCCTCACCGGCGTAGTTATCCAGGTTGGCATACAGTGCAAAAAATGAATAAGTATTATGAAGCGTACCAAAGAACCTTCTTTGCACATCCACAATGCCCTGCTCATCAAACTTCAGGTTTTCCCAGGGATTGGCATTGGAGATCATATACCACCTGGTGGCATCGGCTCCATATTTTGCCAGGATTTCAAAAGGGTCTGCCGCATTGCCCAGCCTTTTTGACATTTTATTGCCGTTTTTATCCAACACGAGGCCATTGGCAATTACATTTTTAAAGGAAATACTGTCAAACAGCATTCCGGCAATGGTATGCAGTGTAAAAAACCAACCACGGGTCTGATCAACACCTTCTGCTATAAAATCTGCCGGGTAGGTCTTGTCAAAAATATCTTTATTTTCAAACGGATAATGCCATTGTGCGTACGGCATCGAGCCTGAGTCGAACCAAACATCTATCAGGTCAGGCTCACGATACATTTTTTCACCTGAGTCGCTTACAAGAATGATATCATCCACAAATGGCCGGTGCGGATCGAAATTTTCATCCAGCGGCTTTTCCATGAAGCCTGCATCAATTGCTCTGGAGACTTCTTCATTAAGCTCTGCAAACGAGCCGATACATTTCATCTCTTTCTTATCAGCAGTCACCCATATCGGAAGTGGCGTGCCCCAGAATCGCGACCTGCTCAGGTTCCAGTCCTCCAGGTTCTCCAGCCAGTTTCCGAACCTGCCGGTTCCGGTTGAGGGGGGCTTCCAGTTAATGGTTTTATTCAACGCCACTAGTTTATCCTTTACAGCAGTAGTTTTAATAAACCAGGAATCCAGCGGATAATAAAGTATTGGTTTATCCGTGCGCCAGCAATGCGGATAGGAGTGAATGTATTTTTCGACTTTAAATGCTTTATTTTCTTCCTTGAGCTTAATGGCAATAAGGGTGTCTGTTGATTTATAGCTGGGGTCTGATTCATCTTTGCCCTCGTAATTTTTTACATACATTCCTGCGAAGTCTGTTATTTCCTTCACAAAACACCCCCGTTTATCCACAATCGGAATTTCATTTCCTTCTTCATCTTTTACCATAATACCCGGGATATTGTACTGATTGCTCACTCTGAAGTCGTCAGAGCCAAATGTTTTGGCAATATGTACAATCCCGGTACCATCGGCGGTGGATACAAAATCGGCATGAACAACTGCAAAAGCCGGTTTTGGTAACGGCACATATGGCATAAGTTGTTCATAATCCATTCCAAGAAGATCAGCGCCCTTCATCTCTTCAACTACTTCGTAAGGAATCAGTTTGTCTCCTTCCTTATAAGCATCTATCTGGAGACCGGCAGCTTTTGGATTGAAATACGTATTCAAAAGGTCCTTGGCGAGAATCACGTTTACAGGCTTGAAGGTATATGTATTAAAGGTCTTTACCTTCACATAATCAATGCTTTTGTTTACCGCCAGGGCACTGTTGGCAGGCAATGTCCATGGGGTAGTGGTCCAGGCAAGAAAATAATCATTTTCTGTGTCGCTGATTTTAAACTGTGCCGCAATGGAAGTGTCCTTAACATCGCGGTAGCACCCCGGTTGATTCAGTTCGTGGGTGCTTAACCCCGTACCTGCTGCCGGAGAATAAGGCTGAATAGAGTAGCCCTTGTACAGCATTCCTTTATCGAAAAGCTTTTTTAACAGAAACCAAAGGGTTTCAATGTACTTACGGTCAAAGGTAATATAAGGATCATCCAGATCAATCCAGTATCCCATTTTCAGGGTCAGTTCTTCCCACTGATCCTTGTATTTCATCACAGCTTCGCGACACTTGCGGTTGTATGCTTCAATCGATATTTTTTTACCAATATCCTCTTTGGTGATTCCAAGCTCTTTTTCTACCTGAAGCTCTACAGGTAGACCGTGAGTGTCCCAGCCCCCTTTTCGCTTAACCTGAAATCCTTTTTGTGTCTTATAACGGCAGAATATATCCTTTACAGCACGTGACATTACGTGATGAATACCCGGGGTGCCATTTGCCGACGGAGGTCCTTCGTAAAAAGTAAATGTAGGCGCTCCTTCTCTTTCCGTTACTGATTTTTCATAAATCCCATTATCTTTCCAATAAGATAAAATCTCATTATTGATATCAGCGTAGTTAATATTTTTATATTCCCTGTATTTTCCCATGGAAACACCTCTTTTCAGATTTCCCTGTTGGTTTAAAAATTAATCAAGCATGGAGGTTTTATTTTTAACCTCAATTTGTTCAACATCTATTTCCTCGTCATCTTCTTCTTTGTAAACATTATCCGTTTGTTCGATCAAAGGATGCATATCTTTCTTTCGTTTTCCGTCATCAAATGCGAGGAGCAAGGCAGGTAAAAGAATAAGGTTTGTCAGCAAGCTTATAAACAACGTGGTGGATGTGAGAAAGCCCAACGCCACGGTTCCGCCGAAGTCAGAAAATGTAAAAATTATAAAACCCGCAAACAGAACTACTGAAGTGTAGATCATGCTTGGTCCGATTTCTCTTAACGCTTTGCTTACCGCAACGGGTACAAAGAAATTACTGCTGAATAATTCCTGACGGTATTTGGCTAGAAAGTGAATGGCGTAATCAACCGAGATACCAAATGCGATACTAAAAACAATTGCCGTACTTGGTTTAAGAGGTATCCCTGCAAATCCCATAATTCCCGCAGTAATAACTAACGGAATGATATTGGGGATGAGTGATATAATAATCATTCGAAGGTTTGCAAACAGCATCCCCATGATGATGGCTATAATAAAAAATGCCAGCAAAAAACTGAACTTAAGATTCGAAACAAGAAAATTATTTCCTTTGATAAACAACAAGGTCGTGCCTGTAATTGTGGCTTTCATTTTCGTGTCCTTAAACACCTCTTCCTTTTTAGGTACAATCACATTATTGATCAATGAATCCATCCGGTCTGATCCGATGTCAGCTACTTTAAGACTGATACGCATGATTTGGTTGGTGGAATCAACAAACGCACTAAGCAAAGAGGATTCTTCCCCTTCTTTGTTAAAATACCTGAGAATAAAATTTCTGTCACGCTTATTGGGTAGCGAATACCAATCCGGGTTATTATTATAAAAAGCCTGCCTCATCGCTTTGATGAAGCTTACTACCGATACAGGCTTCGAAATATATTTTTGATCCTGCAGAAACTGTTCGAACTCATCGATCACTGTCAGGTTTTTCAGGTCATGAACCCCTTTAGGCCTCCCGGTATCAATAATGATTTCCAGGGGCATTATTCCTGAAAAGTTATTTTCAAAAAAATACAGATCTTTCTTTATCTGGCTATCTTCCGGAATATCATCAACCATAAATGCAATGGCTTTTACACGGTATAGCCCAACCAGCGCAAGAACTATCACAACACCTGTCACAAAAAATATGGGATATTTATATCTGTGTACGAGCAGATCCAGTCCGGTCAGGATTTTGTCCAGCGGTTTAAAACTCAGGTGTTTCAAATGCTTCCATGAGGGTGGAGGCAGGTATGAGAATACGCTTGGCAGAAGTATGATGCTCACCACAAATGTGGCCATAATATTTATGGCTGCCACGATGCCAAATTCCTTCAGAATGGATACATCCGTAAATCCTAAAACCCCGAACCCTACCGCTGTGGTAGCATTTGTTATCAGTGTAACTACTCCGATCTTTTGTATCACCTTTCTGATAGCCCTGCTTTTATCTTTATGCAGATTATATTCCTGGTGGTATTTGTTGAGTAAATAAATGCTGTTTGGAATCCCGATTATCACAATGATTGAAGGTATTACACCTGTTAGCAGCGTAATCTTATACTGCATCAATACAATGGTGCCTAAAACCCAGATGACAATTACGCCAATAATAAGTAATGGAAAAATAACCGCAGTTTTTGAACGGAAGAACAAAAGCATGATCAACCCGGTGATCAGTACGGAAAGCAACACAAACATCTGCATCTCCCGTTTTACTTTTACTACTATCACAGCCCGCACAAAAGGTAACCCGACATAATGTAGGTCTATTCCGGTAGATTCGGTAAATAGTTTGCCCAGCATGTGGATATCATCAATCAAATGAATCCTTTTCTTGCTGTTCGCATAGACCTTGTCAATTCCTGCCAGGATCATTATTGCCCCGTTTTCGGGGTTTATGATCTGTCCGCTGTAAAATTTCTGATCAAGCGCAAACGCCAGCATGCTGTCCAGTTTTTCCTGGCTGTCAGGTATTTCGGGGAAAATGGGTTCGAGGTAGAACTTTTTCACTTTTGTGTCCTTCATCATTTTCTGCATGGCAGGCAGCGAGATCACTTCCGTAATACCTTCAAGGGTAGCGATTTCATCGCTCAGGTATTTGAACTTTCTGAAATTATCGACCTGATAAACAGCGCTGTCTTTAATGGCCAGGGCAACAATGTTTCCATCTTCTCCAAACTGTTCCTTGAAAGCCTCAAACACAATCATATCAGGGTCATCTTTCGGCACAACTTTCGCTAAGTTGTAGCTCATAGTAACCTGTACAGCTTTATAGGCCATAAACACCGTAACCAATCCCAGAATAATCAGTAATGGCAGCCTGAATTTTATGATTATATATGACAGTTTATCCCACATTTTGAAAACAGGCACAAAGGTAATCAATTGTATTTATTTAAGGGTAATGACCAGGAGTATAACTCATCGATACCCGGAAAATGAGATCCCTTTTTTCTTTCTGAAAGTCGAATTAGCGTATGAATCAGTCATTCCAGATATATGGCAATACAACGCCGTAGAATCAGGTAAGTAGAAAAGTTTTCAGATTCACCGGATTTAAGATTATCAGGAATAAGCCTCCATATTGTCTGCAACCTGGGGGATTTGGGACCAGACTTCAATTCCGAATACATGGCATCCGAAAAGGTTTCCATCAGACCGGTCAGCACTTCATTACCTGCCGCTTCAATTTCGAGAACCACCCGCGAATTGTATAGTTTATCAACTGATAAATCAATGATTTTACCCAATACCTCTTTAGAAGGAATAAGCTTTCAGTGGGCTGTCAAATTTCCCTTTTAAAATTTCTGGTTCGTTTTCGAAAAAAGTGGCTGCAGCCTGCGACACCAGTTTATTTATCGTCATTGCCCGCAGTAAGCCTATTCGTTGTTGCCCTGTCGGGATCTTTTTATATTTTTTAACATCAAATTCATCCGAGATAATTTCTTTCAACAACGATGTGGTAGTTTCTTCATTTACAAAACCAAGTGTACAACCATCTTCCAGATCAATAATATGGTAACAGATATCATCTGCAGCTTCCACAAGAAATGCTAATGGATACCTGCACCACGATTGTTCATTTACATTCATATGTGTAAGGCCGAGTGCATTTGCCATTTCAGTAAACCGGTCTTTTTCACTTTGAAAATACCCGTATTTTTTCTGACTTATCCGGTTTTCTTTCGAATGAACACACATAGAGCCACACGGATATTTGCTGAATGCCCCGAGCACCGGATAGGTAAGTTGCAATGATTTAGAGATGAGAAAGCGATACCCCTGTGCATTGCCTTCAAAGCTTATCAGATCCCCCATTCATCTTTAGTCACCTGAGCTTCAAATTTTTGACCTCCCTGATTTCTGAAATACTCAGAAATGGCCTTTTCGCCTGCATGTCCGAAAGGTGGATTTCCCAGATCATGTGCCAGGGAGGCAGCAGCTACGATTTATCCAAAATCATACGAAGAATACTCCAGATCTTTCAGGTAAGGATATCTGTTAATAATTTCATTGCCAACAATCCGGCCCAGCGACCGCCCTACACTTGATACTTCCAGGCTGTGGGTAAGGCGGGTATGCACAAAATCATCTTCAGGCAATGGAAACACCTGTGTTTTATCCTGCAGCTTCCAGAACGGGTGCGAAAAAACGATGCGATCGAAATCCTGTTCAAAAACGAACGACTTCCGGTTTTATCAGTCATTTTCGATCTTACGGGGGCTAACAATTGATTCCATTCCATCATAATGTTATATCATTTGAGGTTCCATGATCCGGAAAAGTGATTGATATGTTGCCCAATATTGTCTGTTTTAACATCCAAAATCCTTATTCCTGATCATATTTTCGAGGTGCCTGACATGCACCATCTCATGATGGCGTGGATTCACGCCCTAATAAAGGATCAGCTTTCCTTAAATGCTCTTCATGACAATACCAATACAATGACTATTGACCTCCTCTTTACGAATAACTCCAACTGATTAAAGTTTTCGAAGCAAATTAACAACCGATACAGATTTTCTCAACGTTTCTTTCACATTTTCTACCGGCACCCGTTGTTGTTCCATGCTGTCACGATCACGAATGGTTACTTTCCCGTCTGAAAGCGTTTGGTGGTCGATGGTAACGCAGTAAGGTGTACCTATGGCATCCTGCCGGCGATACCTTCGGCCAATGGCGTCCTTCTCATCATACTGGCAGTTAAACTCAAACTTTAGATTATGCATGATCTCCCGAGCCTTTTCAGGCAGGCCGTCTTTCCGAACCAGCGGAAGTACAGCCACTTTGTAAGGGGCCATTGCAGGGGGCAGGCTCAATACTACACGCCGGCTTCCGTCTTCAAGGGTTTCTTCGTAATAGGTGCTTGTCAGCAATGCAAGAAACATCCGGTCGAGGCCAATGGAAGTTTCGACTACATAAGGAATGTATGATTTGTTTTCCTGTGGATCGAAAAACTGCAGTTTTTTTCCTGAATACTTCTCATGTGCTTTCAAATCAAAATCAGTTCTGGAGTGAATGCCTTCAAGTTCTTTAAATCCCATGGGAAAATCAAACTCGATATCAGCAGCGGCATTGGCATAATGTGCAAGATTCAGGTGGTCATGAAAACGATACTTTTCTTTTGGAATGCCAAGGGCCAGGTGCCATCGCATTCGTTTTTCTTTCCATTTTTCATACCATTCCAGTTCTTCACCGGGTTTTACGAAAAACTGCATTTCCATTTGTTCAAATTCCTTCATTCGGAAAATAAACTGCCTGGCAATGATTTCATTCCGGAATACTTTTCCTATTTGGGCAATGCCAAAAGGGATTTTCATTCGACCGGATTTTTGAATATTCAGAAAATTCACGAAAATACCCTGGGCTGTTTCGGGCCTCAGATATATCTTATCGGCACCTTCGTCGAGCGAGCCTAACTGGGTGTTGAACATCAGGTTGAATTGCCGCACATCGGTCCAGTTTTTAGATCCGGAAATCGGATCGGCAATCCCCAGCTCGGTGATAAGATCTTTAAGATCACTCAGATTGCCCGATTCAATGGTATTTTTCAGCCTTTCGTTTATCCCATTGATCTTTTCAAGATACTGCTTTACCCTTGGATGGGTAGATTTGAATTTTTCCTCATCAAAATCATCGCCAAACCGTTTGGCAGCTTTGCTTACTTCTTTACTGACCTTAGCTTCAATTTTAGCTATATGATCTTCTACAAGCGTATCGGCACGATATCTTTTTTTTGAATCTTTGTTATCAATAAGTGGGTCGATAAACGCATCAACATGGCCGGATGCTTTCCAGGTAGTCGGATGCATAAAAATGGCGGCATCAATACCTACAATATTTTCGTGCATCTGAACCATTGCCTTCCACCAGTATGATTTGATGTTATTTTTCAACTCTACGCCGTTCTGGCCATAATCATATACCGCTCCCAATCCGTCATAAATTTCGCTTGAAGGAAAAATAAACCCATATTCTTTGGCATGTGATATAATTTTTTTCAGTTGCACGTCATCTTTCTTTTCCATGGCTGCAAAACTATGCAAAGTTCGAAACTTTGCCACAGTTTTGCATGAAGCAGATGTAAGGCTTATTACGGCCTCATCACACTATAAAGAGTTGTGTGTAAGATCAACTAAAAAAACGGCAATAATTCGTATTGGACAGCGCTTTTATGTTGTGAATTCAGGTCAATTGTTGCAATAATCAAAATATTATTATTGCCTGTAAGGTTTCATGATGAATCTTTACACTTGCTATTGGGCCGCAAATCGAAGCGAAATATTTTCAAGACTCTTTTTCGATCCCACTACGGTAATATAATCTCCGAGGCGCAAACGCGTATAACCATGAGAGATCAGCTGATGGCCGCCGCGGTAAACCGATAAAATAATCAAGTCGGAAGACAGACGCAGATCACGAAGCGCAATACCGTGCAGGTTGGGATTTTGTACTTCAATATCCATGGTATCCTGGTCGGGATCCATTCCCAGCAGCAGCGATGCAGCCTGGGGCGACCGAACAAAGTGGTCCATAAGGCTAACCATTGCCGTAGTCGGATCAACGATCAGCGCACCTAACTGATGAAATTTATCAAAATTGTATCGGTTGTTGAGTCGTACCACCATATCGCGGGTACCGATATGTTCATACACAAGTTCGCAAATATGGTAGTTTTCATCGTCGGTCAGCATACATACGATGGCTTCGGCAAGCCGTGTATCCAGATCCTCGAGGGTTTTAAGCGTGATTTCGTTTACTTTTTTAATCATCAGGTCGGGATAATCGCTTTTATTAATACCTTTTTGGAAGGTAACAAGTTTAACCTTCCAGCCGTTATCCTGTAACTGCCTTGCCAGGGCTATTGACTGGCTTTCCAAACCGAAAATAATGGCGTCGTGAATACCATCAAATGAGGGGGTAGATGCTTTACGGTGTCCTTCGCCAACGATATTAATTGCCCATTTAAAGAATGGCGGACCAACGACCTGGCTGATGATAATCACCGAAACAATTAAGGTTGCAAATTCATCGCCGTTATCCGAAAAGGAATATGCCACCAGGGTAGCCAGACCAAGACTAACTCCTGCTTGTGTCAGGTACGGCATCCAGCCCACTTTATTAAACCGAGCCGGATCGCCGGCAGCTAATCCTCCAAGGATTGAACCAATGATGAGCGACAGCATTCGTACGGCAAACAGTAAAAGAGCAACATCAATAATATCAATGAGTATATCCAATGAAAGTGTTGCGCCTGCAAGAGTAAAAAACGCCACATATATGTAAGGGCCTGCATCGTTGATAATCTTGATAAATTCAGCCCTGTAACGGGTATAATTTACAACCATGAAACTACCTATAATACAAATAAGCAAAGCTTCAAGACTGATCGCCGTACCAAAAAAGTCCTCTGTAAATATTTCGAAATAAGAGATCATCCGGTATATCAAAAAACCTGCTAACAAGATGAAAATTGTTTTATAGTTTAGGCTCCACCTTCTAGCTAATATAAACTGGAGTACCTTGCCAAGAGCAAGCCCCATGGCGAAAGACAAGGATATGTCTATTAAGAGAATAAACAGAAATTTTAGCGTAAATGCGTTCCCGTTTATAAGTGCGAGTGCAATAGACAAATTGATGGAGAACAGGATGATGACTATAAAATCCTTCACCACAGTCACGCCAAGTATTGTCTGTGTAAAAGGTCCTTTTGCCCGCATCTCATTTACAATGGCTATGGCGGATGCCGGCGAACTGGCTACGAATATGGTGCCAGCGAGCAGAGAATACGCTATTTTAGCATTTACAGGCAACTCACGCATAAACGGAATGAAATCAGCAGTAAAATATACGGCCAGTGTGCTAAGTAAAAACACTACCAAAATCTGACCAATGGTAATCCATTTTATGCTGTTAAACCTGTTTCGAAGTTCCTTGAGATAAAGCTCACTACTTGCAGCAAATGCAATGAACGCAAGTGATATCTCATTAATAAAAAATAATTTTTCAGGTGCGTCAGCCTTAATTAAATCAAGAATATGCGGACCACTCAGGATACCGATAAAAATCAATCCCGTAATCAAAGGCCATTTAAACCGGGCAAAAAATACGGCAAAGTACCTGGCAGCAACAGCGACAATAATAAAACCGCCTAATAGTAATATGGTGTTCAAATCGGGCATAAAAAAATCGTACTGACTACGGAACTAAATTTGTCTGAAATTGGTAATCTCTTAAAATAGTGAAATTTTATGTATTCAAAGATAAGACCACGCCATTATTTAGTATTTCTCATTGCGTTTGTTTTGATTGGAGGCGCCTGGATGATTATTCCCTGTAGAACTATTGAATTTCGTGATACACAAAAATCAACAATACTAAAACATCAGGTATGGGATGAGTTGTTGCATGAATTTGTTGATAACGAAGGCATGATAAATTATAAGGGCTTTATCACAGAAAGGGCCCGGTTACAACAGTATCTGACCCAACTCAGCCGGAACCCGCCGGATAAAGAATCGTGGTCGCAGGAAGAGCAGCTTGCTTATTGGATCAATGCCTATAATGCCTATACCATAGCACTTATAATTGAGCATTACCCATTGTCTGGTATAAAAGATATCGGCAGTTTTATTCAGATACCGTTTGTTAATTCTCCGTGGGATATTAAGTTTATTGAAATCGGTGGCAAAAAAATCAATCTGAACAATATCGAGCACAGCATTCTAAGAAAGGAGTTTAACGAACCCAGAATCCATTTTGCCATTGTTTGTGCCTCAATGTCATGCCCACAGCTTCGCAACGAGGCTTATACTGCCTCTGCTCTGAATGCACAGCTTGATGAACAGGCTTCCGCTTTTATAAATGATCGTTTCAGGAATGACATTGCAAGCGATAGGATTGAGATTTCTAAAATTTTCCAATGGTTTACAGGCGATTTCACAAAAAACGGAACACTGATTGATTTTCTTAATAAATACAGCAAAATAAAGATTCAAACCGACGCAGATATTACATACAAAAAATATGATTGGACGCTGAACGAGCAAAAGGAGCTGTGATATATGCAAGAGCCTCTTTTTTAACCCTTTCTCAGAACAGAGCAAGGAGGTCTCTATTATCCAGACCCGATTTTCAAGCGGCGCGAAGAGTCTCTATTTGCTAAGTCCGCTCGCATCACATAACGAGGTTTCATTAGTTTTATTAGAGTAAATTTCATAAGATTCTTCGGTCGCCCCGTCTCCATAATGAGGAAAGATAGCATTGTTGCCGGGCTCCCTCTGAAAAAGGACTCTTTTAGAGATTTTTAGCCTTTTCCCAGTATTTGTCCATCTCTTCCAGCGTCATATCTGTAATCCGTTTCCCGTCTTTGTGCGATTCTTCTTCGAGGTAACGAAATCGCTTAATAAACTTTTTGTTGGTTCTTTCAAGCGCCTCTTCGGGATCAATGTTTAGAAATCGTGCATAATTAATAAGCGAAAAAAGCAGATCACCGAATTCTGATTTTACTTTTTCTTTGTCGGGCATGCTATCATCGGCAATATTGAATTCAGAACTGAATTCATTCATTTCCTCTTCTACCTTTTCCCATACCTGTTCTTTTTTCCCCCAGTCAAAGCCTACTCCTCTTGCTTTTTCCTGTATGCGCATGGCTTTGATCAGGGCTGGCAGCGAAACCGGAACGCCTCCAAGTACGGAATTATCCCCCTTCTCTTTCAGCTTAATTTTTTCCCAGTTTTCTTTTACTTCCTGATCATTTGCTACTACTACATCCTGATAAATGTGCGGATGCCTGATGATTAGCTTTTCGCAGATACCATTAATGACCTCAGCAATATCGAAATCCCCAGATTCAGAAGCAATCCGGGCATAAAATACCAGGTGTAGCATCAAATCACCCAGTTCATTCCTTATTTCATTCCGGTTGTTTTCAATAATGGCGTCTGAAAGTTCATACGTTTCTTCAATGGTAAGATGCCGCAAACTTTCCATGGTTTGCTTTTTATCCCACGGGCATTGCTCACGAAGTTCATTCATAATGGAAAGAAGCCTGTTGAATGCTTTTATTTGTGCTTTTCTAGAATATTTTGCCTGTGATTTTTTCATAATAATGTTGAGAAACTTAATAGTAAATAGCCTTGTTATACAGTAATATTGACTAATTTTGCTTGCAAATATAAGTTTCTATTATGATTACGGTTTTACTTACCATTGGCATTATTGCCGTATTCTTCGTTTTGATGTCAGTACGACTGCTTTTTTTAAAGAATGGAGAATTTAAAGGAACATGCGCTTCACAAAGCCCGTTTCTCCGGTATCAGGGGATTACATGTGGTTGCAGCAAAGGTGAATGTGAAAATCAGATAAAGGAAGAATCAGAAGTAGATAAGTTAATGACCAGGTTCGGTTAAACCATTCTGAATGATCAACTTTCCGGGCTGCTGATATTAGCAGCCTTTTGTTTTATTTACCATTCTCCATTTAAATTATTTACATTTGAACATCGTTCTAAACGCTATTTTCAGTGACACTTATTAAATCCATATCAGGTATCCGGGGCACCATAGGAGGAAGTCCGGGAGAAGGTTTAACTCCTTTTGATATTGTAAAATTTGCCGCAGCATTCGGCACCTGGATAAGGCGAAAATCAGGGCTGAACAAACTGGTAATAGGCCGTGATGCCCGTCCCTCCGGCCCTATGGTAAACCAGATCGTTTGTCAAACCCTGACTGCGCTCGGCATAGACGTGGTGGATATAGGACTCACCACTACACCCACGGTTGAAATAGCCGTACCTCTTGAAAATGCGGGAGGAGGCATAATCATAACAGCCAGCCATAATCCCATTCACTGGAATGCGTTGAAATTATTGAATCAGGAAGGAGAATTTATTTCGGCCATTGATGGCAAAGAGGTACTTGAAATTGCTTCAAAGGATACTATCACATTTGTAGAAGTAAATAAGCTTGGAACAATTACGCAGGATGATTCTTATCTCGGGCAACATATCAGGATGATCCTGGACCTTCCACTTGTCGACAAAACGGCCATTTCACAAAAAGAATTCAGGATTGTAGTTGATGCAGTCAACTCCACTGGTGGGTTGGCCATTCCTCCACTTCTTGAAGCGTTGGGAGTAAAAGATGTGTATCAACTGAATTGTAAACCAACTGGATATTTTAAACACAATCCCGAACCGTTGCCTGAGAATCTTTACGAGATCTCGAATGTACTCAAAAACGGGCAGTATGACCTTGGCATTGCAGTTGACCCGGATGTGGACAGACTCGCACTGATATGCGAGGACGGCGAACCATTTGGCGAAGAATATACCCTGGTTGCGGTAGCAGATTATGTGCTTAAAAATAATCCGGGGAATACAGTGTCAAATCTGAGTTCCAGTCAGGCGTTGCGTTATATTACTGAGAAATCGGGAAACACGTACAGTCCTGCGGCTGTAGGCGAGGTAAATGTGGTTTCTCTAATGAAAGAAACACAAGCCGTGATCGGGGGAGAAGGCAATGGGGGCGTGATTTATCCCGACCTTCACTATGGCAGGGACGCGCTTGCAGGTATTGCCTTGTTTTTATCGCATCTGGCTCGATCAGGTAAGCGCACCTCCCAATTACTGGCAGCTTATCCGCATTATGTGATTTCTAAAAATAAAATTGAATTAACTCCTGAAATTGATGTGGACAATATATTGGATGAATTGAAAAAAAAATATGCATCTCATCCTGTTAATACTACCGATGGAGTGAAAATAGAATTTCCGGATCCATATAAACCTTCATTAACCGAATGGGTGCATTTGCGTAAATCCAACACTGAGCCCATTATCAGGATTTATGCCGAATCTGATTCTGAAGCGAATGCGGTGAACCTGGCTCAAAAAATCATATCCGATATTAGCGAGCTTGTTTCGTCAAAAGTATAAACCAATATGACCAGAATAAGCATTTATCTTGATAATGCGGCTACAACTCCTTTGCATCCGGAGGTTTTTGAGGCCATGAAGCCCTGGTTAACGGACCACTATGGAAACCCCTCCTCCACGCATTCGTATGGCCGGAGGGCAAGAGCTGCTATCGAGTCTGCACGTAAAAAGATAGCCGGATTAATTCAATGCGCTTCTTCCGAAATATTTTTTACTTCCGGAGGTACGGAGGCTAATAATGCTGTTATTACCAGCGCAATAGCATCTTCTGACATTCAACACATTATTACTTCACCCGTTGAGCATCATTCTGTTCTACATACGATCGGACATCTTGAAAAAACCAGGGGCCTGAACGTATCATTTGTTGAAATAGATCAAAAGGGAAGGATTGATGCAGACCATTTGCACCACCTTCTGAAGAATGCTCCAAAAACACTTGTTTCTCTTATGCAGGCAAACAATGAGATCGGAACACTTACATCCCTAGAAAAGATCTCTGAAATATGTGAAGAACACAATGCCTGGTTTCACTCCGATGCCGTGCAGGCGGTAGCTCACTATCCGCATGACCTCAACCACATCCATATAGATGGTATGGCGGCTTCGGCGCACAAATTTCATGGACCTAAAGGAGTTGGATTTATGTTTATAAACAAAAGCAGCCGTATTCGTCCTTTTATATATGGCGGTCCCCAGGAGCATGATATGCGTGCCGGAACTGAAAATGTAGCTGGTATTGCCGGTTTTGCGAAAGCACTGGAAATCGCCTACGATAATATGGTGCATGATGCTACTTATATCCTGAAGTTGAAAAACCAGATGATCAATTTACTATCCTCCACGATTAAAGATGTAGCGTTTAACGGCGATCTTTCAAATAGCCTATATACCGTTCTGAATATTTCGCTTCCTGCCTCGGAGTCCAACGAATTGGTATTATTCAATCTTGACCTTGCCGGAATTGCTGTCTCAGGAGGATCTGCCTGCTCAGCAGGAGCAGAACAGGAATCGCATGTAATGAAGGCCATCCGTGTCGATCCAAACCGTGGGGTTGTACGATTTTCATTTTCTGCATTCAACACCGAACAAGACATTAAACTGGCCGCAGATAAATTAGCGTCGCTTTATCCGGAGTTAAAAACTAATTGATCCGGCGTGCCAAAGGAAGTAAGAATAAACGCCAAAACGGAGAAACCGGGTTAAAGAGATCAGTAGGAACACCCTGAAATTAAAATCGGCAGCTCCAGTAAGCATGCAAACTGCTGAGTATGGTAAGGGGGTAACAGCTGCTACAAATACTAAAAATCCCCCATATCTCTTAAAAAACAATTCATATTGGGCAAAAAATCTCTTTCTTGCATACCTGTAAAGCACAGCTTTGTTCAGAAATCTTCCGAAATAAAACCCCACAATGCCTGCACCATAGGAAATGAGTGCAAGCAGTGATACATAAAAAATATAAAGTACCGGATCGCCCGGTTTGGTTGCCCATATCATAAAAACCTCTGGTGGAATTATTCCGATAATGATTTCTGAAGCAAGAAAAATTGAGTAAACAGCAATGGGATTGTCAGACACTTTCCCGACAAGGCTTTCCGGATGAATTTCGATACGGTCTTTGATCAGGATATAAATTACCACTAATACCACAAACCAAAGCAGACCTTTTAGCAGGTTTTTAAGAAGAAATTTAATACGGTCTTTATTCATAGAACCTGTCAGGTAGGCGAAAAAAAATCATTCAGAGAATTTTCATCCTTTTAAAAGGTTTTGTTTCATCAAAAAGTTTCCTGTATGTTACATGCGTTTTTACTACTTTGCTTTCAAGCTGCTCTACAACCCGGATCATTTTAGGATTGAAATCGCCGATCCAGTTCATTTCAAGCACCGGGTACCTCCGGTATTCTTCCTGAACCATTTTGCCAGTAGCCACAATCAATGCTCCGTCCACCCCCTTGCCCTGAAATTCGGGAACAATTCCATAAACCAGGCCCAGCATTTTCTTGCAGGATTTTCTCCATTTATGGTACAGAAACTTGATTTTACCAACCAGGTCGAGTTTTCCGTTAACGTATTTAAATATCTGATTAATTTCCGGAATGTTCATATAAATTGCAATCGGCTCGTCTTTGTAATAACCGTACCAAATGATCTTTTCATCCAGGAACGGCAATATCTGCTGCATCTGTGCTTTGGCCTGAAGCGATGAGATTTGTGGCACTCCGTGCCTTGCCCAGGCTTTATTATAGATTGTCCGGAAATCTTCTATGTATTTTTCGATATTTTTCTTTTTAAGATGATCAAAATGATAATTGGGATCAGCAAAAATATTTCTGGCTTTTTCGTATATCTTATCACTGAACCGGTCAAAAACGTTAACCCCGAATGTTAGCTGTTTGAAATATACCTGGAATCCATAAGCATCAAAAAACTCTTTGTAATAGGGCAGTTGATAATTGCACCGGTAATTGGGTTCGCGATCATACCCGTCAATCAAAAGACCCCACCAAATGTCGCGTTCTCCGAAATTAACCGGGCCATCCATGGCTTCCATGCCTTGCTGCTGCAACCATGCCTTGCAGGTATTAAACAGATCGAAGGCCACTTCGCGGTTTTTAATACACTCAAAAAACCCCATGCCCCCGGTTGGCTGTTCATTTCCTTTGTTTACTATTTTGTTATTTACAAAAGCCGCTACTCGTCCAATGGTTTTACCTGAATCATCACGGATTATCCACCTGATGCATTTTCCATGCCTGAATGCTTTATTTTTATCGTCATCAAATACAGCTTCAATGTCTTTGTCAAGCGGACGAATCCATACCTGTATATTTTTATATAAGGCGACAGGGAATAGTAGAAACTCTTTTGCTGTTTTTTTATCCTTAACTTCTATGATCTGCATATGTGCTTTCTGTACGCGGTCACAAAGGTAAGCGATTTATAGAAAATTGGAATAGGCCTCTTTTAGCCTTGCTGCTGGTTGTCAGGAATGATAATATCGAATTTTGATCTGTGCTTCAGGCGGCTTGTGATGGATATAGATCCTCCCATTTTTACTATATAAAGGCTTTAATCCCGTTGCATCTGTGTTTAAAAATGATTAGAGTGCAAACTTTCTATTTGGACATACAATCTTTAAGTTCTCATCAAATACAAGAACCTTATGCTGGTTTTAACTATTTAGAGTCTGTCTATAAAGTCATTTATGCAAAGAAAAATTGAATGATTTTTTTGATAAACCCACCCCTACACCCCTCCAGGGAGGGGAATATTGGAATTCAATTTTTCTTTATTGCCAGATTGCCGG
>JADFHN010000004.1 GCA_022567155.1 Bacteroidota bacterium | reverse complement strand
GGTTTTTTTTAAAATCAAAAAAAATCATTTATCGCTGAACATCAAGGACTTAGTCCATATTTACTGATTTTCCTGTTTACGAGTTGGTTTAAATTACACAAAAATATGACACATGTCATCCAGAACAGCAATTTAAACCAGCTCGCATAGATTATATACCTATCTTTGGTTATTATCAATTATTGTTGATTATGAAACAGCTTAGTAATGCCATGAAAATGCTGTTAAGCAAACCAACACTTTTTATGTTGGTGGTATTTTTATTCATTCTTCTGAGTTTAATTGTAATTAGGTTTGGGGTTATTTGAAAAATTAATCTCACTTTATATATATCCCTAATTAACCCGCAACGCCAAAAAATTGCCTGCATGCAGGCAATTTTTTTTGTATTATGATGTTTTAGCAATATGAAGAGTAGTTTATTAGTTACACTGATTATCTGTCTATTTCATTTTACCGGCATGGCTCAGTCCACTGGATCGGATGTGCCTTCAAAAAAAACGGATAATAAATACGCAAGTTCGGTAGATCCTTCCCGTGTATATCAAAAAGAGAAGGAAGTCAGCACAGTAAATCTAAATTTAAAAACAAGCCGGAAAAAGCATAAACGTAATCGTAAAGACAGTTTCGCATGGCAGTTCGAACAGAAGAAAAAGGAATATGAGAAGAGGATGATTGCAAATGTCAAAAAGCACAATAAAGAAGCCCGCCTGATGCAAAAACCACAGTACTCCGATCCTTCTTATTTCGGACATAAAAGAAAACCTAAAAAGCGCCCTGTCGGGAAACGAAGGCTATGTAAGGAATGCGGGATTATTCATTAACAACTCCTGAAATTCCTTAATATTTTTTTTAAATAAGTTGTATATTTCCACTAATGGAAAATATCAATACGTTTATCGAACAGACTAACCTGAGGCCCAACCTGAAAGATAAGGATATTGATAAACTGGTGAAGGAAGCCATAGATTATAACCTGTTTGGTATCTGTGTGCCGCCATTCTGGGTCAGGAAAGCACATAGGGAAATTGGTAACAGCGGAGTTCAGCTTGTAACGGTAATTGGATTCCCGCTTGGGTATAACATGACCGAAACCAAGCTGGAAGAGATGGACAAAGCAATAGACGATGGCGCCAATGAGCTTGATGTTGTGATGAATATCTCGGCATTTAAGTCCGGATTGAGTTGGGTAAAAGTTGAAACTGCAAAATGCTCTAAACTTGCCCATCAGAATGACTGCCTGATCAAAGTAATTATCGAAACTGCCTACCTGGATGCGGAAGAAATTGAGAAGGCATGCGTTATCTTAAGTGATGCCGGAGTTGACTTTGTGAAAACATCCACCGGATTTGCACCATCGGGAGCTACCGTAGAGGATGTAAGTTTAATGCGTAAGGCGCTTCCATCGGCGGTACGCATAAAGGCCTCGGGTGGCATTCGTACCTATGAAGATGCCGTGGCGATGATCAGGGCGGGCGCCGACCGGATAGGAACCTCTTCCGGAATACGAATTACCGAAGCCGTTAACAAAAACAACGAATGAAATATCCGGTCATTCACCGTGAAATACGTGTATCCGGTAGAGTACAGGGTGTATTTTACCGGGCTACGGCCATGGACAAAGCCCTGCAACTTGGAATTAACGGATTTGTAAGAAACGAACCTGACGGAAGCGTCTATATCGAAGCTGAAGGGATCGAAAAGAACGTGGAAATGCTGATCGACTGGTGCCGCACCGGGCCGTCTTTTTCAAAGGTTACCGGTGTCACCGTAGAAAATGGAATGGTTTGCGGATACAATGGATTTAAAATTGAAAGATAAGGGCAGTTTCGTTTGCTGCTAAGCGCTTTTAACTTCCATTACACCTTTGTGTTTATACACTTTCAGGTTAAAATGCTTGCTTAAAAACAGTTTAAAGCGGCTGTTTATAAGCTGAGCCCCTTGCCTCCCTGGATAAAATAACGTAGCACCAAGCACTGCCTTCAGAAAATGCGGATATTTGCAAAAGTCAACTATCCAGCTTTTGAAAACCGTTTCCCATCCGGCAGCAAATTTCTCATACTGGCTGCAACCTTCGAAAATCAGTTCAAGCTGATTATCACAATTATGATACCGGTAAATAGCTGCCAGGTCAAAATAAAACTCATCCAGCACATGTTTGTTGCTGAACCGGTAATTCCCCATAGCCTCAATGGTGTCATCTATTAACCCAAGTGGGTTGTGAAATGCCATATAATTCCGGATAACCTTCCTGACGGTCAATTTCAGGAGTGTTTCTTTAAGGTCAAACTGTACCTCCTTAAGTATATAATTCTTGTCATTGGGAAAAAGCTTGAGACCGGAATGGATCAAAACGATGAGCGGTTTTGCTGCAAAGTTAAAAAAAATCCAGTTATCCGGCATTATTGATATGACTTTCCCGGAATTTGAGCCATTTTTTTACCCGGATGGGGAATTTTTATGCGCCTGCCATAGCAAATACTGATCCTAAGCATGTATTTATAACTCAAACATCCGAGATAGAATAAGGTCACCCTAATGTAAGCTCAAAGGCCGTTTTTTGAAATGTGCCGAAAACAGGAATAGGGATGGGTCTAAGCCCGCCGCATCCCTCGGTCTCCTGAAGGGGAAGCCCACCCGCAAGCCTCAAAATAAGACATTCGCTGAATCGCCTCTACAAGGGCTTAGAGTATAATAGTGCAACGAAAGCAAAAAAAATCTCATAATTATCCTTTTTCAGAGGGTGCCCAGTGCCCTGCTATAATACCTTACTATGGATGCAAGGCAACCGCCTGCCCGCCGAAATCCCGGTAGCTATCAGGGATGAAGGAGGGAAGAATCTCACGAACTTGACTATGTTTTAATTGGGAGATTCTTCGCTCCGCATTAAGACCGCAACTGGATATTAGAATTCTCCTTGCTACGCTCTGAGAAAGGGTAAATTATGGGAGCCTGGCAACTTCGCCGTAATTTCACACAATCAAAAAAAGACATTAAAGTAACCTCCTTCGCAAGCTATGGCGGTTGAAAACTTCCGCACCAGGGCAGATTTTAGCCGGCGCGGACGCTCAGACAAATTGTAGCCGGTGTATTCGCTCAGGCCAGTTCTGTGGTTATCTCACACGGCTACACTCCAGCCGATTACTCAATACTAAAAGTATCGGGTGGAAGTTCCTTATTGAGTTCGATGGTCACCACTTCTGTTTTAAATTCTGTCGGACCAAATTTCTGAACTATTTCAAACGGAAACATAATGCCATCCACTTCTTTATAGTTCCTGTAATCGGTGATCTGTGTATCGCTGCCCTGGGGTGTGTCAATCACTTTTGATGAACGCAGTTTTAACCCGGTTTCAACAGAATAATACGCTGTTTTTTTTGACCCGTCCGGAAACGTCACTTCGATCACATAGGCATTTTCTTCTCCTATTTTTTCTATTCCTGTCAGGTCCGACTTTATTTCACTTTCGGTATAGTACATTTCAGGGAATAGCCCTGGTTCCATGGCCATTTCCTTTTTCATGTTCTCATCCACCGGCATACGATTTCCCATTTGCTCATTTATCATTTCAGCGCCATCGAAAACAACTTTGCTTACCACCATGCCATTCATTTCGATTTCTTGTTTCATTTTATTCGGCGCCTCTTTCACAAGATTCATGTCAAGCATCTGGCCCATCATTTCCGCTTTCATCTTCATCGAAATGTTTTTTACACTTTCGAGCTTTTCGCGGCCTCCCAGGGCGCCGACATACGATGCATACACCTCGCCGGCTGTAAGGCCTTCAGGTAATGGCTGTGCATCTGAAGGCTCCACACGATTACCATAAATATCGTAGTACTGTACTTCTCCGAACTTTTCCAGCCCTTCGGCTATTTCTGAGGCTTTCCCAACTACAACGATATATGCCCCATCATGTTGAATATATTTATTGGCCATTTGCTGTATGTAGTCCGTCGAAACGGCGTTAAGGTTTTTCAGGTAATTGGCATAATAATCTTCGGGCAGTCCATAAATCGCCGTATTCAACGCAAACCTGGCAATGGTCTGGGGGCTTTCCAGCGACCGTGCAAAGCTGCCGGTCATATAGGCTTTTGATGCATTCAGGTCCTCTTCCGTCACTTCTTCGTTTTCAATTCGTTTCAGCTCATACAAAAATTCGTAAATAGCGCTGTCTGTCACCTCATTTCTTACGCTTGCGCTGGCTGAAAAACTTCCGACAAGCCTATCCGACGACAATGAAGAACGTGCACCATATGTAAACGCCTTATCTTCTCTCAGATTTTGCATAAGCCTTGAAGAAAAACTTCCTCCAAGAATATGATTCATAACACTTGACGGTATCGCATATTGCGAACCGGGATTCAGATCCACAGGGTAGCTGATCCGGATAACGGATTGCACCGAGTTCGGCCTGTCGACAAGCGCTACAAGCGTTTTTTCAGGAGGCTCAGGCTGTTCGTATTGAAAAGAAGGCACATCTCCCGGCTCCCATTCTCCGAAATATTGCTGTGCGATTTTTTTGGCTTCCTCCATATTAATGTCGCCTACAATAGCCAGGTAGCTAATATTAGGCTTGAAATAGGTCGAATAATAGCTCCGGCAATCATCAACGGTTATTTTTCCTACCTTCTCTTCGGTCATCAGCTCGCCGTAAGGGTGCGTTTTTCCAAAAACAAGCGCCTTCCGAACATTAGATGCAATGCTGTTGGGATCATCTTTAGAAGCTGCCAGCCCTGAGATCGTCTGTTTTTTAAGTTTCTCCAACTCATCTTCAGAAAAAGACGGATTATATAGCACATCCGTCATCAGTTCAAGCAGTTTATCCTGATGTTTGGTAAGCGATGAAGCAAATATGCCTGTTGAAGATGTACTGAGCGAGGCAGCAATAAAATCAACTTCTTCGTCAATCTGCGCTTTTGTCCGGCTGGTTGTTCCCGTACGCATCAGATCTCCGGCGATATTCACAAACCCTGCTTTTTCACCTTCAAATATCGGATCCCGGTCAATCCGGAGATTGAAAGACACTCTTGGAATTTTGTGATTTTCCACCACAAAGACTTTCAGCCCGTTTTTCAATTCAAAATGTTCGTACTTCCCAAGGTTGATCTCGGGAGCAGGACCGGCTTTGGGTGCATGGGTTCGGTCGATCTGTGCAATGGCGGCAGTAGAAAATACCGTCAGCAGAACTATGGATATATATAGTTTAATATTGTTCATGGTTGTTAATTATCATTTTTGATATTTTTTTCTTCAGGCTTCTTTTGGGCCGATTTCGGCAGGTAATGAAGTACAACCCTGTTGTTTGGAACAAGGTATGCTCCTGCCACCCGCTGTATATCCTCCCTGGTCACATCCATAAACCGGTCAATTTCGGTGTTGATCAAGTTTGCATCTCCAAAATACACATAATAATTAGCGAGGTTTTCTGCAATGCCAACCACACGGCTGTTTCGTGATATAAATGTGTTTTCTACCTGGTTTCGTATTTTCTGAAACTCATGTTCGGAAACAAGTTCATCCTGCATCCTGCTTATCTGATTGTTGATCGAATTTTCAAGATCACTTACCTCCACACCTACATTGGCAATGCCAAACACGAGATACAGGCCCGGATCTTCTGAAGGAAACGGAAAGGCGCCAACAGCAAGGGCTGTCTGCTCTTCATCTACGATGGCTTTATACATTCTTGAACTTTGACCCTCTGAAAGAATGTTACCAAGCATTTCCATTGAGTAAAAATCGGGTGTGCCCTGCGCCGGCATATGATACGCCTGGATTACAGCCGGCAACTGAATGTTGTCGAACACAACATCGCGTACTTCTTCTTTCTGAGGAGGCTCCGTAATGTCAGGCCTGGGCACTTCTTTTGTCCCTTGCAGAATTTCAGAAAAATATAATCTGACTAACTCCCTGGTCTTTTCAATATCAATGTCACCTGCAATTGAAAGCGTGGCATTCTCGGGCACATAAAATGTCTTGTAAAAATCGACAAATTCATCGATAGAAGCTTCATTTAGGTGATCCAATGATCCGATGGTAGTCCATCTGTAAGGATGCACGGTATAGGCCCTTTTGGCTATCTCTTCCATAATGCTCCCATAAGGCTGGTTGTCCACGCTCTGTCGTTTTTCCTCTTTTACAACTTCGCGTTGTGTATCTACGCCGATCTGGTCCACTCTGGCATGCATCAGCCGCTCAGATTCAAGATACAGGCCAAGTTCCAACTGATTTGACGGCAGTATTTCATAATAAAACGTGCGGTCGTTCGTTGTATTGGCATTATTGGTTCCGCCGGCGTTTGTAATAAGTTTGTCAAACTGGCCCCTTTCAATATTAGCTGACCCTTCAAACATGAGGTGTTCGAAAAAGTGCGCAAACCCCGTTCGTTCTGGATCTTCATTCTTAGAACCCACGTGATAGAGCATGGATACGGCTACTATGGGGGTGCTGTTATCCTGATGCAGTATCACATGCAGCCCGTTGTCGAGATCGAATTCAACGAATTCGATCTTTGTGTGTTGTCCGGCAGCCGGTATCGCCAGCACCAGCAGCCAAACAACCATTAAAGGTAAATATTTCATTATCAGATATTTTGTTGATTTATATTATAAATGTAAACTTACTTACCGAAGGGTTCAAATATAAAGAGGAACAAAAGAGGTTATTCTTCTTTTTTATAAATGGCTTATTATACATTTCAGGCTTTAAAAAATGTGATTTAAGATATCTTTGGCCTGAGCACGGCGAAGCCTTGGACCAAACTGTGATACTACCTGTGAGGATGCCAGGCTTGCGATTTTACCTGCCTGAGTATAACTGCGCCCGTGTGTAATTCCATATAAAAATGCCCCTGCAAACATATCTCCGGCTCCGTTTGTGTCTATAGCATTCACTTTGAAAGGTTCAATGTCAATAAAGGTATCACCGTCATATATCATCGCTCCATCTTTGCCAAGCGTGATGGCAAACGTGCCGGCAGCTTTCTTCATCTCCTCTCTGGCTTCCAGAATGTTATCTTTTCCCGTGAATATCATCGCTTCTTCTTCGTTACAAAAGATAAGATCCATGCCGGCTCCCACAACCGCATCCATATTTTCCCTGAAATAGCGGACCATGTTAGGGTCAGAAAATGACATGGAGGTTTTAACACCGTTTTCCCAGGCAATCCTTTTGGCACGGAGCATGGCTTCGTGACCCGAAGCAGTGGATACAAGATACCCTTCGATGTACAGATATTTCGAATCCTTCAGCGCTTCTTCGTCAATTTCGGCAGGCGATAGCTGCTCGGTAATTCCCAGAAATGTGTTCATGGTCCGCTCGGCATCAGGTGTCACCATCACCAGACATTTACCGGTGATTCCTTCCTGACTGTCGCCCTTATGAATATTGCTGTCCACCCCGGCTTCTTTTAAATCATGCATATAAAAATTGCCGAATTCATCATTGGCGACTTTGCAGGAATAATATGTTTTGCCTCCGAACTGGCTCACCGCAATGATACTGTTGGCCACCGATCCCCCGCTTTGTTTTTTAGTCTGGTTATGGTCTATGGATGCCATCAGCTGATTTTGCCTGTTTTCATCCACCAGAGTCATATGCCCCCGGTCAATGCTATGCGTTTCAAAAAAATCATCACTTACCTTGAATTCAAGGTCAACAAGGGCATTTCCAATGCCATATACATCATATTTTTTCATAAATCGTACTGATTCGCTTCATTCAGACCAAAGATACACGAAAGTGATCATCATGTAATGTTTTAACATTGATAAAAGAACTTAGCTGAACCGTTCGCTGTTTCAAAAAATATCTAATTAACCATTTGGCTGCTATATTTGATAAAATCAGATCATCGCATGGTGGAAATAATTTCATTGCCATTATATACAATGGTTCTCTGTCAAAAGGTGAAATGGTTAATTAAATTACTTTATCGGGTATTTTTTCCCGTGTTGTAAATTAAATTCTGATACTTTCTGCATTTTGCACTACATGGGCAGCAGTGATCAACTGCTTATCGGAGATCATAAATCCTGAACCCAGACCTTTAACAGTTGTGGTTTTGCTTTCTGGCCCCTGTTCCCACTATTTCTTCCAAGGTCACTGTAATGGTAACAACCGCTGGATTTACCTTCTCATAAAGCGCACTAAGTTCCTGCCCGAAAATACTCCTTTCTCAAGCTAATAAAATAATTATAAGTAATAAAAATATTATGATCTTCTTGAAACTATATTTCGATGTCTTCCAAAATAATGACCTTTCCGTGTTTTATGTTCATAATTTCCAAAAAATTTTTTTACTTGACAAAATATGAATTTATACAAGCTACGAGCCGATACACCTGGTACTAAAAATGTAATTCACTTTAATAATGCCGGCGCATCACTGATGCCAGCTCCTGTGTATAAAGCGGTAACTGATTATCTGTATGACGAATACATGTTTGGCGGATATGAAACAGCCGACAAATATAAGAAAGTGCTCAACGAATTTTATAGTAACGCTGCAATGCTGATTCATGCAAAATCTGATGAAATTGCATTTATGGAAAACGCTACTTCTGCATGGGATATGGCATTTTACTCCATCCCTTTTCGGAAAGGAGACAGGATATTAACTTCCAAAGTTGAATATGCCAGTAATTTTATTGCCTTCCTCCAGATGCAGAAAAGAGCCGGTGTTGTTGTGGACATCATTGAAAGCCTGCCTTCCGGCGAAATAGACTCCGATGCGCTTGAAACGGAATTAAAAAAAAGAAACGTAAAACTCGTGTCCATTACACATATGCCCACTAACGGGGGAGTAGTGAACCCTGTGGAAGAAGTGGGAAAGCTTGCGGAAAAATATAATGCATTATACCTGCTGGATGCATGCCAGTCAGCTGGCCAGTATCCATTGGATGTGAATAAGATCCGGTGCCATTTTCTTTCAGCAACCGGAAGAAAATATTTACGCGGCCCGAGAGGAACGGGTTTTTTGTATGTAAACCGGCAACAATTAAAAACCCTTGAGCCAGTCACCCTCGACCTGCATTCGGCCGAATGGAAACATAAAGAAAGCTATGAAATCCGAAATGATGCAAAACGGTTTGAAAAATGGGAAGCTGGTTTAGCAGGAAAATACGGACTTTCCGTGGCGATACAATACCTGCTAGGCCTGGGAATCGAAAGCGTGTGGGACCGGGTGCAGTATCTGGCTGAATTGATGAGAAATGCACTGCAGGCAATACCCGGTATCGAAGTTCTGGATCAGGGGAAAATAAAATCCGGAATCGTAACATTCAGATCAGGCAGCATTTCAGCAGAGGAAATAAAAAAGCGTCTCCGTGAAAAAGCCATGAACACTTCAGTGGCTGTGAGGAGTCATACCCTGATTGATATGGAAGAAAGGAAAATCGACACTGCTGTACGCGCTTCCGTTCATTATTACAATACCGAAGAAGAAATAGAAACATTTTCGGAGACACTTATGTCATTATTAAAGTAGCATTATGCGGCTTGCATTCATTATAAATTCCCGTATCCGGTTATTGCAGGACTTTGAAGTGCAGTTTCGGACATGTGACCACGAGCTTATCCGGAAATCCACGCGATTTTATACGCAGTATCCCAAGCATGCAATTGAATTGTCAGAACAGGCAGGTGCATATGATATTTTAGTGGCTGTAGGCGGAGATGGCACATTAAATGAAGTAGTAAACGGAGTGATGAATCTGGAAACAAGACCTGCTGTTGGCCAGTTACCTTATGGATCCGCAAACGATTTTGCCAGAGAAAGAAAACTGACCAATAAGCTGGATGCTTTTTTGAAAATGGTTGACTCAGGTCGTGCCCGCCGGGTGGATGTGGGTCAGATAAAGTTTCCGGAAGAAAGCAGGCTTTTCCATTTCATCAATATAGCTGATGTTGGTTTTGGGGCTGATGTGGTAAACAGGTTAAGTAAAAATGACGGTTGGTATAGCTGGTTCAACTCAAATATCAAATTTTCAATAGCTATCATATGTGCATTTTTTAGCTATTCTCATCAATATGTGACCGTGAAAGCCGACAACAACAGCTGGGAGGGAAAAATACTTTCGGTAATCGCTGCAAACTCAAGGAGTTTTGGAAGCGGGCTGATTATCGCCCCGGAAGCTAAAATTTCAAGCGGAAAATTTCAACTTGTAATACTTGGTGACATAAGCCTGACTGATTATTTTATCAATCTGAAAAGAATTAAACGAGGTGAGAAAATTAAACATTCCGAGGTATTTTATTCCGAAGCTTCAGTTGTTAAAATAACCGGGGGATCGAATTTGAAAGTAGAGGCTGATGGCGAACTGGCCGGACAGCTTCCTGCAGAGATACGGTGTCTTCCGGAAGCCCTGAATTTTTATTGTCCCGATTTATAGTAACGGGATCATGATTCTTTGAACCCATACAATCGTTTTTTTAAACAAATAAATCAGAGCAACATCAACCCGTAACTAAATTTATTCCACCGCGCCCATATAAATTGCATTGAAGATGAGCTTATACGTACCTCGTGGCTGACCTCTGAACTGCGGTCTGAAACCAAAAAGCACTACGTGACCTTTGCCCCATTTTACATCCATCAGCGCACCGTTATTTTTTAGATACTTGTTCTGCCCTTTTGCCCAGCCACTCATAAGGATATCTTTTTCAGCGTATTTTGCAGGCGTATCAACATCCGGTTCCGGTGCTGGTTTTGTGTCTTCATTCCCGCCTTCTCCTTTTCGTTGTTTTATTACCCGCTTAAATGCACGACTGCGTATAAAATACGCCGCCGCTTCATTTTGCATACCATATCCCAACGGATGCGATGTGTCAACCACTATTTTTACCAGAGAGCCCGGAATAAAAAACTTGCTTGAAGACAATCCTGATGTAATATTTCTTACAGGAAGCCCGAATTGTTCAATCAAATAATCGCTGGCTGCATCAAAACCGATCAATACGCCGCCTTGTCTGACGTAGTTGTCCAGCGCAATGGTTCCTTCAAGCTCAATCCCGCCAGTAAACCGGGGTGGCATAAACCCTTCGGAATATCCGTGTAAAATGCTGTTTGCCCGTTGTGACGGAATAATGATGGCATCATACACCGAAAGATCAGCGGTTTGGATATCCTTATTATGAAGCGTGTCGAGGTCAAATTCAAACTGCTCCAATACCCATCGCGTCCAGCCTTCATCCATATTGGCCATCCACGATTTATATATACCTAGTTTAATTGATGACAGGTACTTTACATTCACGGCAGGTTTGGTGTTGATTCCTCTGAAAATCAGCCCCGTAGTTTTTGCAACTTCTTCAAGTACAGCACGTGTTTCATTTCCGTTTTCTATGATAAAATAACCGGGCAATATATGTTCTGAGCTATCGGTGGCAATTGCCACTTTACCTCCCCTATTTAAAATACGGTTCACGGCTAGTGCACTGAGATTTTCATGATTGGAAAGAATGTAACCGTATCCCACATCATTTGGTATTTTTCCTTCAGCTAACCGGTATTCGCCTTTTACCAGGCGTGCCTGAGCAGTGAACGTTGTATCAACCCTATGCACCTCCACAGCCATTTGCATAGGAAGCGTCCATCCGGTGAGATCGTAAGGAGGTACCGGAGGTCCACCCGGATATCGATACTGGTCCGGATATGTCTGTTTCTCGAGCAGATCTTCCAGATACGGCCTGAATGCCTGGGCACCGTAAATAATAAAATCACCTTTTCTATAGGTGCTGTCGCCGGCATGGAAATCAGCAGTAGCCTGGTGGACTTCGACGCCGCCATATTTCAATATGTTTATGAGATTTGCGGCTTCACCTCTGTCCCATTGCTCGCCGGGAATTACGTATGCAAATGCACTTTCCTCACTTACATCCTCGATGGCATCGCGTCCCATATCATATATATTGTACAGATATTTTTCTCTGCGGTCCGCCGCCAGGTTCAGCACACCGAGAGATGCATTGATCATATAATCTATCGCATCACGAAAATGTGACTCACCTCCTTTCCAGGGATAGGGATAAAAAATCTCCGAACCATCGGAAGATTTGCCACCAACCTTTTCAGGGATTGAATCAGGGGGATAAAACCGTGGTGAGGGAGTACGATGGCCGGTTTCAGTCAGCAAACCGATCATATTGTGGTAATAGGGTACGGTTCGCATCCCGCCATTCCACCACATGCTGAAACTCACCCCCGATATAACGCCCGGCATTTTTTTCATGGCAAAATAATTAGCCATAGCAGTCCCCATCAGGTTTACGCCCGTAGTCACTCCGGGATGAATTCGCGGATTTACCGGGCTGCGGAACGGCGGCAGAAATATCCTTGCCCATGAAGGGGATGTCTGGTGATGATTGTGAACGATTTGTGGGTACCACTGGTTATACAGAATTTCAGTAACATTCCGGGTTTCCAGCATGTTGTTCATAAACCAGTCACGGTTGTTGTCATGACCAACATATTTCTGATAAAGCACTGGAGGTGCAGTTATTTCCCACGGGGTTCCAAGCTGTTGTTTATACCAGCTTGCCACAATATCCTGACCGTCGGGATTCAGGGTTGGGCACAGAAGAATAATTACATTTTCACGGATGTGCTTCATTTCATCTGTTTCTTCCGTTGCCAGCCGGTAAAGTAACTCTGGCATCATCTGGGCGCCGGCTGCTTCGGTAGCATGCATACCGGCGTCGATCCATACTACTGTTTTGCCAGACTTAGCAAGTTTTTTTGCTTCCGTTTCATTGATTTTTGCCCTTGCCAGCTTTTCACTAGTCGTTCGCCACTGTTCGAGTTTTTTCAGGTTTTTAGCGCTTGAAACAAACATGAGCCACATGGGCTTTCCCATGCTTGATTGGCCAATCCGGATAAGCTTCACCCTTGGAGATACTACTGCCACCTTCTTAAAGTACGCTGTTGTTTGTGTGTAGTCAGCTATTTTATAATCTGCCCCCGGTTTGAAACCCAGTTCGTCTTCAGGTTTTGGAACCTGACTGATCGCAATGAATGGAAGGAGCAGAAAAATCGACAAGAGGTATGTATTACGTGCTTTCATGTAGCTTAACATTTCGATATGGATTATAATGTCCCTAAATAAACCAGTCTTAGTGGAAAAACCAATGACTAATTGTATAGCCGGTTTTTAATAATGATATATCCGGCTAAATTTAGTGCGTCAATTAATAGCAATACATTTATGTCGCTACACATAGGAACCACGAAAGGTGAAATAGCCAAACGCGTATTATTGCCCGGTGATCCGCTCAGAGCAAAAGCCATTGCCGAAAACTTTCTTTCGGACGCTCATTGCTATAACAAAATCCGGAATATGTTCGGATATACCGGCCTGTGCAAAGGCGAACATGTGTCAGTGCAGGGATCAGGAATGGGAATTCCATCCTTATCAATCTATGTAAACGAGCTTTTGAATGAATATGATGTAAAACAACTTATACGGGTAGGTACCTGCGGTTCTATTCAGCAATCGCTCAGGATTGGGGATATCATTCTGGCTATCTCCGGATCTACACACTCAAATACCAGCAACCTGCGTTTCCCGAATGGAAATTATGCGCCTGCTGCTGATTTTTTTCTGCTTAGGTCGGCATACGATGTTGCAGTAAAAATGGGCATTGACCCTGTAATTGGAAATGTATTTTCAAGCGATTTGTTTTATCATGATGATCCCGATCAATGGGAAAAATGGGCGGAGTACGGGGTACTGGCCCTTGAAATGGAAACTTCAGGGCTTTATACACTTGCTGCAAAGTATCATGCACAGGCTTTAACCATTCTTACAGTGAGCGACCTTTTGCTGAGTGGTAAACAGGCCAGTGCCGAAATGCGTGAAACGCAGTTTATGGAAATGGCGAAAATTGCCCTCGAACTCTGAAATTAAACCAAACCATATCAACATGAGAAAGTTATTTTTTATTCCGCTGATTATTCTATCAACATGCCTGATGGTTTATGCGCAGGATTATGAGGCCCGCATCAAAGCGCTGGGTATCCACTTACCTGAACCAGGCAAACCGGTTGCCAATTATGTAAAAGCCGTGGTGACTGGTAATCTGGTTTTTCTGGCAGGTCACGGACCTGCGTTGCCCGAAGGAGGTTATATTACCGGAAAAGTAGGTAAAGACCTTACCGAAAAAGAAGGCTACGATGCCGCCAGGCTCGCGGGACTGGCGATGCTATCGACCCTTAAAAATATAATTGGCGACCTGAACAAGGTAAACCGGATCGTAAAGGTAACCGGAATGGTAAATGCAGTGGATGATTTTACAAATCATCCCGAAGTAATCAATGGCTTTTCTGACCTGATGGTGGAGGTATTTGGTGAAAATGGCAAACATGCACGATCGGCTGTGGGTATGGGATCGCTGCCAAGAAACATTGCAGTTGAAATCGAAATGATTGTCGAACTAAAGGAATAATCCTTTTTTCAGCTTTCATTCATTCGTTTATTTTCAGCATTAATCGCCAGGTAAAATACTCAGATCATGCAGCATCTGAATAAGCCACTTCCCATTTGTAATGGTAGATGGAAAGCAGGAAAACGGGGATTACGAAAAATCTGGCTACACGACGGTTAATAACATAACAGTTTGGAAACTCCTTATGTTTTCTTATTCCCGGGAGTAAGCTCATAAACCTGTCTAGTCCCAGTTTTCTGATAATTTCTGAGATTTTCAGCCAAAAGATCTTAATTTCATCAATAATAAAAAATCCCTTCAGTCCCTGATCCTGATATAAAGGCATAAAAATTCTTCCATTATGAGGCGAATGTATTGCTCCATGTTTATCGTATGCCAGTATTTGTCCCTTATGTCTTTTCTGAAAATTGACGAATCCCGGGATTATGTTGAAAACATCAACCCCGTTGAGTCCGTGGTGGTATTTTAGTTGAAATACATGTTTTTGAAACAATCCTTCTTTTGCAAGTATCTCTCGGCGGTTATGCAAATCAGGATAATTATCTCTTCTTACAAACTTAAGTTTTACTAGCATCATCCATATAAATGCCTCGTGATTGTCAATGGAGGAGGCTTGTTCGTGCTGGCCGGCTTCAAAAAAAATCATGGAAATGCCCATTTTGCTGAAAAAATTGAACAACGTTCCTTTCATTTCTTCTTCCAGTCCGAGTACAACCGGAACAGGTATCTCTTCTGCGATCTTCCGGTTTCGAAGCGTATCGCTAATCGAAAAAACGGGATGCTGTATGTAGAGGTGGTATGCAGATCAAATAAGTATAGTTTGCTTTTGGAATTGGAAAAGATTTCATCAATGAAGGTTTTCAACGCTTCCCTTTCTCTAACCTCAATCAAGTCAGCAGCCAGTGGTGCGGTGTTGTTGTAGCGTGTGTACCATATCCAGTTCAGGTCTTTGTCAATGAACCTGCAGTTGGCTTTAAACGCAGGCAGGTTTCCTTCCAGCGCCCATAATTTACCCTTTACGGGATTTAATGCTTTTCGATATATTTCAAAACACGCTGAAATGCAATAATCCCCGCAGGTTTGTTCCCGTGAATGCCTGCAAAAAAAACAATCTGACACCCGTCAGGTTCCTTTCTATTGTACCGATGATCCGTTTGATCTCATTTTCCACAATCGCAGGTGTTTTCTGAGGAGTCATTAATCTATGTCAGCGCTAAGTTCTTTTATTAATCGATACGAAATATCTACAAAATCATGCTCAGTAACAATACCTACCAACTTGTTATTTTTCACTACCGGCAGACAGCCTACTTTATATTTTTTCATCATTTCCAATGCCCTCCTGGTAAGTGTTTCCGGGCTAATGGCATGCGGATTCCTGATCATTATGTCCTTTACGGAGCGTTGCTTTTCAGGATTTCTTCTTGTTTCAAAGAGATATTTCACCAATAATCCGCTGGTTATCAATCCTACCAGATTGCCGTACTTATTTTCAACAGGCACATGGCGGACGTTTCTCCAATTCATGATACTGGCCACGAGGTCAATGTAATCATCTTCCTGCACGGTGAATAAATCTGTTGACATGATCTGATCAATCCGCCAGTAATAGTTGATCCAGCTACCAGCCTCTGTGATTTGTGCGCTGTCCCATAAATGCACAGGCAGCACATTCCGCTGCCTGTGGTAGATTCCTGCTGTGGTGGCTACGAGGGCTTCGTTCACTGATCCTTCATTTTTCAATTTATTGAAGGAGTTCAGTATCCATCTCGAACCGGTTTTCCCTGTTTTTGTCCTTCCTTCTATGATCCCGAGATATTTATCTATATCCCCCGGTTGTATCCCTTTTTGTGAAAGGCCCTTTTTTGCTATGGGAATAAGTATATCCATTACCACTTCTCTAGCCGGATATTTTTTACCATCTGTCCATTTAATCTGGGCGTCAATGCCAAGCCTTGCGGCACGCAGCAAATTGGATTTGGCATCATCGAAATCAAATATGCCGGAAATGTTTTTATATTCTTCGGGTACAAAGGCCATCATCCCAAACCAGAAAGCAGAATTTGCCACCTGATCCACTACCGAAGGGCCAGATGGAAGTAACCTGTTTTCTATCCGGATGTGCGCTTTCTCATCATTTACACCTACACAAGAACGGTTCCACTTGTAAATCGTGCTGTTATGTACGCGAAGAGCATCCAGGGTTGGAATCTTCCCTTTCTGAAGTTGTTTTAATGAATCGATTTCGATTTTATTGCTCAGAAGTATTTTATAGCGTACGATGTCTTCCTGATACACATCAATAATTGACTTTCCCACCCACCTTGTTCCGAAACTTACCCGGGGACTTCGCTGGCGGATCAGATCGTGCGTACTTCTTATGTCAACAGATTGCTGAAACAAAGCAATGCGTGTTTCCTTCCACAACCTTTTCCCGAAAAGCAAAGGCGAATTGGTTGATACGGCAAGCAGTGGCCCGGATATAAATTGTGCCAATTATACTTATCTGTAAAATCATCCGGATCAACCTGAATATGTATCTGAAAACTTGTGTTGCAACTTTCAAACATTACAGATGATTCCCGGGCAATCAATTCATCTGTACCTTCGATACGAAAATCAAACTTCCCCTTCCGGTAACTGCGCATGACTTCATCAAGGGCCTTATACCTCGAAATCGGGGTCATCATATCAATCCCTACATCCGTACTTTTAATAGTTGGAAGGATACCGGTAAGAAGCGGCTTTACGTTCGCTTTTTTTGCTGATTTCTAGACAATTTTCAGGCAAGATCTGCTTTCGCCTTCAAGCGATGAAAGACAGTCACATTCAAACAACAGCGGCTTCAGATTAATTTCCATGTTGAATCTGGCAAGCTCCGTGGTGAAACGCGGGTCATTGATCCGGTCCAGAATTTCCATATTAACAGGTGCAGGCCGCCATGCAGAATCAACCAGGCATTACTCCTGCTCGGCTTCAATCCGTGTAATACCCGTTTCAATCATACCATTGGTAAGCATGATTTCAAGGGCCTCAATGTCCTTCAGAAGATTATCGAAGAATTCCTTTTTTGCCTTTTCGCCCTTTACAACTGAAACTTTTCGTTCACCCATCCGATTCGAAATATCAATTTATAAACATATGCTTTCCCCACCCTGAAAAGGTGACAAAAATCAACTTTAACTCTGATTTTTACTTAATGTCCTCATTTATAACCTGAAACCTCTTATTTCGTTCATAGCCCCCGGAACACATCTGTTGTTTCAAATAAAATTAGGATAAATTTCAGGTGATTTCAAAAACAAACCTTGTTTTTCTAGTCGCTGAGCATGCAATCATTTCAAATTGCGCTTTACAAAAAAGATGCAAATTGTTTGTATGTGTACTATTTCTGAAAGGTCAGAGGGGTGCAGCCTGGAGGTGCACAATGAAAATTTAAACGAAATATAACCCGAAATCATTTGAGTCACGTCCAACTGACACAACTACGTCAAACCCTCAGGGGGTAAATTGTTCTAACGAACAATTTTGGTATAAATTTTTGTTAATGTCCGGAGGATGAGATCAGAACATCCGGCAGGTGTGTTTCAGAAAACTCAAATCTGTTCTATCCACCAGTACCTCCTCCGCAAATCCAGCCAGATCTTTTGTAAAAACCCACGGCTTTTTTTATAGGATTTGTACAGGTAAATGGAGGTACGTCGCAGCTGTCTGGAATTCAGGATGGTATTGTACAGGTTCTCCGCTGAAAGATTTTCTTTGAGTACATAGTTATCAATATCGGCAGTTAGTCCCAGGTCCCTATTGTTGCTTTTTAACAAGGTTACCGGTATGTCTCTTGTTCTGGGATTACGATGGATACGTTTGATCAGCCGGTTGAGTTTTGTACGGTTAAATCTGTCGTCGATCAGGATCGAAGCCGGCCTGAATTTTATTATTCGTCTGAAAATGTTGTTAAAATGGAAGGCAGTGTCCGTATTAAACCTGGGATTTTCAAAGCTTTTCAAACTTGCATATAATACGCCGATTTCTGTGGGATTATTACCCACAAGCAACACATTCATTGATTTTTCTTCATTGTTGTCAGATGTCTCGATCATCATTCTCTCCATTTTCTCAATCTGTAACGAAGTTACGGCAAAATAGATTCCTGTAATTCTGATTTTACTAAAAAAATATAAAAAATAATAAATAAACAAGCTTTCTGTATCAAAAGCAGGAGCCGTTTTTTGTTATTTTGGTTCCAGGATCAGTTCAATCCGGTTTGCTACATCCTCAAGATGATATTTCGACATTCTGTCTGTCATTCCCGGTACAGCCGTGCGTATATTCCGTTGTAATATATTCAGGTCTGCTTTTGCTGCCGACCGGATATCTGACTGGCTCACATTAACCTTTGTCGGACTGAAAGACCCCGGTTTATAATCTTCAGTAATCAAATATTCCAACCGGTCAATATATGCCTTTTGCAGATTCCTGCGATAAAGGTCGATCGATCTTGCACCTTTCAATTCAGACCAGATTCCATTTCTCACATCTGCCATCATTTCAAGGATGGTATAGGTGTTACGGCCGTTGAGCGCTTCATTTTCAAGCATACGCCCCATTCTGTCAAAACTATACAGGCTGTTTAAGGTTCTCACCTGTGTAGTCCTGATTTTCTCAACAGCACCGGTGAAATCAATCCTGCTGAGTATCTCTTTATTGATTATCCATTCGGGCGTTTTAAATAGCTGATCGTTAAGAAACCGGACGCATTCTTTTTGTTTACTTTCAGGTACATGTGTAAAAACCTCACCATCCTGATCGTATGTTTTATTATACCGGTAAATACCCCCCACGTTGGTACGTACGTGACCCATATACCGGTTGAACTGGCTAAGCACCTGGTTATACATTTCATCCAGGTCATCGTAATTCTTACCTTTATCGGCCGTCCATTCGAAAAGATACGGGACTATCCTTTTCAGGTTTTCAATTCCGTACGCCGATGCCCTGATGACATCATCACTCAAGTCTTCGGTTTGTGCCGACGGATCAATGATACTCCTTGCGCCGAACCTGTATAACGGATCCCCGGCTTTCTCCAGGATCCACTGATCCAGTGTTTCTTTTTCTTCCTCTGCCGATGCAGCATCAGGTATGGGCCTGTAACCCCATTTGATTGCATACAAGTCATACTCGCCGATTTTAGGGTAAAAATGAGTAACACCATCGCCAGGCTGCGCCACATAATTGAACCGGGCATAATCCATAATTGAAGGGGCGGTGCCGTGGGTTTCCGTAAAAGAGGGGGAGCGGAGTGAATCAACCGGGTAAGCAGGACTCGAGCCCATATTGTGCGGAAGTCCCAGTGTGTGCCCTACTTCATGCGCAGATACAAAGCGAATTAACTGTCCCATCATTTCGTCATCAAATTTTACCTTCCGGGCATCTTCATTCACAGCGGCAGTCTGGATAAAAAACCAGTTTCTAAGCAGGTTCATAACGTTATGAAACCATCCTATATCGCTTTCGATAATTTCTCCTGAACGGGGGTCGGATACATGGGGCCCGTAAGCATTTTGTACCGGTGAAGCATAATAGCGTATCACCGAATACCGTGCATCTTCGGGGCTCCATTCCGGATCCTCTTCAGGAGAAGGTGGGTCTTTCGCCATAATGGCATTTTTAAATCCGGCCTGTTCAAAAGCTTCATTCCAATCTTCAACTCCTTGTTTCAGATAAGGGCGCCATTTTTCAGGAGTAGCCGGATCGATATAATAAACAATTGGTTTAACGGGCTCCACAAGTTCGCCACGTTTAAAGGCTTCAGGATCTTTTGGTTCGAGACGCCATCTTGCCAGATACGTCTTTTTAGCCGCTTTTTGCTCGTCGAGTCCATAATCTGTTTGGGTGAGCGTAAACCATCCCACACGCTGGTCATATATCCGGGGTTGCATGGGTTTTTCAGGCAGAAGCAACATCGAATTGTTGATTTCGAGGGAAATGGCACCAACGGAGGAGTTTGAAGGCGGCTCTTTGGCAGAATAGGTCATGACGTGGCGCGCTTCGATATTTAACGGATAGCTTTTTATACTCTCGATGTAAGACCTGTCCTTTTCCAGACTTGAAACCTTGTACCTCTCCCTCTTTGATTTCTGCAGGCCCAACGCTTGAACATCTTTAGTAAAAAGATCGTTTATTTCAATCACTATATTTGAGGAATCAGGACTAAAAGCTTTTATATCAAACGCAAAAAGTATGGGTTCAAAATTTGAATTTCGGACGGATTCATAAATCGGCAGTGAATCATTCGCTACATTATTGTAAGACACAACCCGCAACAGTATTTTCTTGTCCTTTTTCTGCCAGCGTAGCACCTGCGTGTTGGCCTTTTCCCCCCCATAGCCAAGCTTGTCAGCAGTTTTTGAAATACGGGTCACCATAAGCATTTCTCTGCCCAGGAGCGAATCGGGTATTTCATAGTAATAGGTGTCATCTACTTTGTGCACACTGAAAAGCCCTTCGTCGGTTTTGGCTTCTTTGGTGATTACCTCATCATAAGGTTTAATCCCGTTCTTTCCGTTTTTATCTTCGGACTTATCTGATTCATTTTGCTCCGTGGTTTCTTTGCGTTTACTCTTTTTCTTTTTTTGAGCTTGTAAATCGGTAACTGCAATGACGATTACTGCAAGGGCCATTATGGCGAACCGTTGGAATATATTTCGTTTCATAATATTTTGAATAAATGAGGAAACAAATTTAAAAGGATAACTTTATTGATCATGATTCTTTTTACTTATAAGATAATTATTTGATAGTTGGCTATTTTGGCTCTTTAAATGGTTGATTATGAAGCCTGAAAAGAGGGATATATATGATGTGATCATCGCAGGAGGTGGTATTGGAGGGCTGATCAACGCAAACCTGCTTGCATCGAAGGGATGGCAGGTGATGCTTTTTGAAAAGAAAAGCTATCCGTTTCATCGGGTGTGCGGTGAATATGTGTCCAATGAGGTAGCCTATTTTTTAAAAAAAATCGGGTGCTACCCGGAAGAATTATATCCTGCGCAAATTACCAGGTTTCAACTTACATCCACCAACGGCCAATCGGCCGAAATGCCGCTTGACCTGGGTGGGTTTGGGATCAGTCGTTATTCATTCGACCCGTTTCTTGCCATACAGGCATCATCACGGGGTGCTGAAATTATCGAAAATGCTTCCGTTCAGCATGTACAATTCATAGAAGATCATTTTGAAGTCAAGTTGATGAATGGTGCTGTTTACAGGAGCCGTGTGGTAATCGGTGCATTTGGGAAAAGGTCTAATCTTGACAGTTTTTTAAACAGGCGGTTTTTCAAAAAAAGGTCTCCCTATATAGGTGTAAAGTATCATATCAAAGGCGATTTTGAAAATAATCTGATCGGGTTGCATAATTTTCATGGAGGGTATTGCGGTATTTCTAAAGTAGAGGATGATACGTTTAATCTTTGTTATCTGAGTTTAAGAGCGCCACTGAAAAAGCTGGGAACGGTTCGCAAACTTGAAGAAAAAATAATCATGCAAAACCCTTTTTTAAATCGTATATTCAATACCGCAACGTTCGTTTTTGACAAACCGGTCGTAATCAATGAGATATCTTTTGCATCTAAAGAACCTGTTAGCGATCATATACTTATGTCAGGTGATGCTGCCGGAATGATAACCCCGCTGTGTGGCAACGGAATGGCCATGGCCATCCATTCAGCGGCCATACTATCTGAGCAGGTTCACTGGTTTTTATCCGGTAAAACGAACAGGAACGATCTTGAATATCGGTATTCGCTGCTTTGGCGTAAAAATTTCGGTTTTCGGGTTTGGGCAGGCAGGCAGATTCAAAAGCTTTTCGGAACCAGGGTTTTATCCAATCTGGCTGTGTCTCTGATAAAAAATTCCGGCCTTCTGTCGGGATGGATTATGAAGCAGACCCATGGGAAATATTTTTAGGTGTTAACCGGATGGAAAAGTAAATGGACGGATATTTATTTTATAGGGTTACCCACTTAAAGCGCAGAGATTTTATCCCAAAACCAGCTTCAATCTGCTAATTCACAATTTTTGTCCGATTTCTGAATCAGAGTAGATGATTTGTAATTTATTGAATATCAATGTTTTGATACCTAAATGGATAACCATATATTTTATATATCTCTTTTAATAAAACCATAATCGGAAAAGGCTAAAGCCGCATAGTATGAGTGAATAAGGCGTCTTCAGATTACCCTTCTCAACATTTAGCAACAATAAAGCGAAATTTCCAGAACTTTTGTGCAAATTAAAATCCCGAAAATGAATCAAGATAGAATTGGTTAGGCATAGTTTGGAAACCAGGCGTAGCAGGCAAGGAAACGACACATAGCACATATTGAATTCAAATCACAATCTCTCCGTTTTTCAGCACGGGCACCACATCATAGCGATTGGGCGTAAGGCAAAACTCAACATCTTTGTTTACATTGAATTTTTTCAGCCGTTTAACATGCGAAGCATTTTGAATCGCATGCAGCATACTACCTTTCATTTCCTTATACAAGGCTTTTGCTAGTAAAACCGCATCGTCAGTGTAGTGGAATTCTGACTCAAGTGTCAAGGCCAGCGCTCCTGCAAACATGGTGTCTTCAAGGTTTATATGGCCTTTCCATCCGGCACAGAGTATAACCACATCGTTTCCCTGAGTCCGGAGGTAATTTACAACGGCCGCCAAATTCAGAAAAGCGCCGATAATGATTTTTTCAGCGTCATTCGATTTTTCGATAGCTCTCGTTCCATTAGTAGTGGTTATCGCAATCTTCTGATCTTTCAAATGGGGTTCCATGTAGCTATACGGACTGTTGCCAATATCAAAACCATCCACTTTCCGGCCTCCCCGTTCTCCTGCAATGTAATATCCTTTTTGTTTCATGCTCCTGCACTCCTCGAGCGAAGCGTACGGGGTAATACTCATGATCCCGTGAGCCAGGCCTGTAGTGATGCATGAGGTAGCCCGCAATATATCTACAACAACCACAATTTTACCTTTTAGATCGTACAGGTGTACAAGGTCAGGACTTAGACAGATATCGATGGATTTATTCATGTTTATATGAAGTTATAAGGCGCAAAAATAGGATAATTGACGTTGAAACCATGGATATGCGGATTTATCACTATTTGGTATTGCAAAGCCAGAATGATTCTTTTACCTTGAATGCCCGTATGCTTAAACAAGAAGATGCCATGAAAAAATCAACTGCCTTTTTATTTTTATTCCTTACCTGGTTTGTACTATCTGCGCAGGACAAGCCAAAATCGGAGCCGGCGTTGTCGGTTACCAAACATCAGGTGCGTATTAATGGACAGAATATAAGCTATACGGCTACTGCGGGTTATATGATTATGCGCAATGAAGAGGGTGAAGACCTTGCCAACGTTTTTTTCATCGCCTATACCCGTGAGGGCGTTACCGATATTTCCAAGAGGCCCGTTACGTTTACCTTCAACGGCGGCCCGGGATCATCATCGGTTTGGCTGCATATGGGAGCATTGGGACCCCGGAGGGTGCAAATGACAGATAAAGGAGGCTCCCTCAGGCCACCATACCAGGTAGTTAACAATGAATTTTCGTGGCTCGATAAAACCGATCTGGTTTTTATTGACCCGATGATGACAGGGTTTACAAGGCCTGCCGGCGAACATAAAAAAGATGAATTTACCGGTTTTGAAAATGACATTAACCTGGTAGGCGATTTCATATACCAGTACACGGGCAGTTATAACAGGTGGGGCTCCCCAAAATTTTTATGCGGTGAAAGTTATGGTACCACCCGGGCCGCCGGCTTGTCAGGTTATCTGCAAAACCGACATGGCATGTACCTGAACGGAATCATGCTGGTTTCTGCCATAATGAACTTTCAGGCTTCACGTTTTAACCCAGGTAATGACCTGCCCTACCCGCTCTATTTGCCTACATTTGCAGCTACCGCATGGTATCATAAAAAGCTTGAATCAGAATACGATGACCTGAACGAATTGCTGACCGAAGTAGAATCTTTTTCCATGAATGAATATACCCTTGCGCTGGCCAAAGGCGATCAACTTTCACAGGCTGAACGGAGCGCCATCATAGATAAATTGCACGCTTATACCGGATTGTCAAAAACCTATATCGATAATTCCAACCTGCGGTTGTATGTAGGACGATTCAACAAGGAATTGCTTCGCGGGGAAGGCAAAACCGTAGGCCGCCTCGACAGCCGGTTTACCGGCTATGATTATGATGAAGCCGGCGAAAGATATGAGTATGATCCCAGCTATAATTCAGCAATTTTTGGACCCTATACAGCCGCGATAAACGATTATTTAAGAAGAGAACTCGGGTTCAAAACGGATATTACGTACGAGATATTAACCGGCCGTGTTCGCCCCTGGAGCTACAGTAATGTAGAAAATCGGTATCTCAACGTATCCGAAACCCTGCGCGAATCCATGACTAAAAACCCGTTTTTGAAAGTGTGGATTGCAAACGGTTACTATGATATGGCCACTGCATATTTTGCCACACGTTATACCATCGATCACATGTTTTTAAAACCACAGTTTAAAAAAAACATCAGCCTTACATATTACCAGGCAGGACATATGATGTATATTCACATACCTTCTCTCGAGCAGTTCAAAAAGGATTTTGACCTGTTTATAGAATCAGCGAAATAATCGTGATAGCGCGGAGTTATCTGACGAAGCCTTTCATTACCCTTTCGAGTCGCTGATGGTCGTGTATCAGGATTTTACTGGAGCGGATTTCGATGATTTGTTCTTCTTTAAAATCTGATAACGTACGGATCACCGATTCAGGCGCGGTCCCAACCATGTTTGCCAGGTCTTCACGGGAAATATAAAGCGTTTTAGTATCCTGATTTTGTTCTTCAGCTTTTTTCTTGAGTACAAGCAACGCTTCTGCCACACGCTGCCGTACGCTGTTATAAGCCAGGTGCAACAATTGTTCTTCCATCTCGGTTATATTGTCCGAAAGCAGCTTAATAAACTGGGATGATACATCCCTGTTGTTGAATATAAGCAGAAGGAAATCCTGCTTGGGGATAATACTTACCTCGGTGTCTTCCATAGCCATGGCCGATTCAGAGTATGATTCGGCTTTTAGCTGATCGATATAGCCAATAAATTCGCCCGGTCCGTGCAGCCCTGTAATATACTCTTTGCCTTCCCGGTTGGTTTTGTAAGTTTTTACTTTACCTGACCGAAGATAATAAATGGCAACCGGTACATCTCCTTCAAGAAATATGTTGTTTTTCTTTTTGTAAACCCTGATTTTCCGGTTATCAGAAAGTTGTGAAAGATTACTCATCTCTTTGACATGCGCAAGAAAATCGTCCAGGCTCTCCGCATCTTTCCGGAAATCCATTTTCAGTATTTCGGTTTTCCTGAGCCGGGTTTCAATGGCGTCAAGTAGTTCAGTATCATCAAATGGTTTAGTCAGGTAGTCGTCAGCCCCCATGATCATGCCTTTGCGGATATCCGCCTTGTCAACCTTAGCGGTGAGAAAAATAAACGGGATTGCCGCTGTGTCGGGATTTTTGCCGAGAATATGCAATACGCCGTACCCATCCAGTTCGGGCATCATGATGTCGCATACAATAATATCAGGTTCGAAGCTATGCGCTTTCTCGATCCCGGTTTTACCGTTTTCGGCTGTTTCTACCTCATAATTGGCAAGTTCAAGAATTTCGGCAGTATTTTCCCTTACTTCGTCGTTGTCTTCAATTAACAAAACTTTTATCATGATCCAGAGGTAGTTGGATTTGAAACGTTGAACCTTTCTTAATTTCACTTGTAAATGTAATTGAACCATTCATTTCATCCACATATTTTTTGACAATATATAAGCCAAGGCCGGTTCCTTGTATGCCTGAGGCGTTTTTAGCTCTGAAAAAACGTAAAAACAGATTATGTTGCTCGGATTTTGGAATGCCGATACCCTCATCTTTTACTATCAGGATAAGATTATCCCCTTCTTTGCGATAAATGAATTTTATGGTTCCGTCTTCATTCGAATATTTAATGGCATTTGATAGCAAATTGAAGCAGATGTTTTTAAGCATTTGCTCGTCGAGCCTGACTAGGTGGATGTTATCTTCACTTATGAGAATGATGGTTTGGCCCTTCTTTGAAATAGCCTGCATTTCGTCTCGGATTTCAACAATAAATTGACGGAAGTCAAAATCATCATAAACAGGTTTTAGCTGGCCTTCTTCCAGTTTTTCGAGGTCCAGAAAATCATTCAGCAACCCCGTAAGGTTTGTCACATTATTTTTTATCCGGTTGATATGCTTCAGCCTCTTATCTTTTTGCGCATCTTTCTCGTACCGGGCTATCAGCGACACCGATGACATAATAGTACTCAGCGGCGTTCTGAATTCATGCGAAGCAAGCGAAACAAATCTCGATTTCAATTCACTCAGTTCTTTTTCTTTCTGAAATAATTTCCGGACTCCTTCCTCGGCTTTTTCCCTTGTTTTTATTTCTTCCTGAAGGTTTTCATTTACTTTCTCGAGATTTTTAATTGCTTCGGCAAGTTCACGGGTTCTTACTTCTACTCTTTTTTCGAGTTCCGTGGCATAAACAATTAGTTTTTCTTCGCTTCTTTTTAAGGCCAGTTCAGCTTCTTTCCGGTCTGTAATATCTATTCCCGAACATAGTAATGATACAGGATGATCTTCTTCATCTTGTATTAAGGTTACATTCCAGGCTATCAGTTTCTTTTCTTGTCTTTTATTAACAATAAATTCCTCGAAATCATAAAGTTGATTTTTCCTGGAAATGAGCCGTTTAAAAATTTCGCGTAATTTGTCTTTTCTGACTTTTGGCACAAAATAATCAAACAGATTCTTCCCCATTATTTGTTTCTCCGGATAACCTAAAAGCTTACATCCTGTTTGGTTTATGAGCGTTATCCGGCCTTTCAGGTTCAGAACAAGAAATATTGCCCCAGCCACATCAAGGTACATTTGCGCTGTATCTTTTTCTTCTTTTAACTCTTCTTCGATTTTTTTGCGTTGCGTAATGTCAATGATAAAAGCAATGACCACGTGTTCCTCATTCAGATTAGTAAAACTCAAGCTTATTTCTACCGGGAATTTATTTCCACTTTTCTTTAATCCTTCCAGGTCGCGGCCCATGCCCATTCCACGGGGTGAAGGATTTGTCAGATATTCCTTTCGCATATTTTTATGCCCTCTTCTCAGGTCTGCAGGAATAAGGTCTTCAATAACCAATCCCTCAAGTTTCTGTTTCTTGTAACCGAAAAGCTTTCCCGCAGCCGTATTGGCCATGATGATCTTCCCGTTCCTATCCGAAACGATCACCCCCTCGAGTGCAGATTCAAATATAGTTTGAAAGGTATTTTCTTTATCATTTACCATGTATCTCTACTATTATCTGCAAATCTAATGCAAAGAAGCTATTTTGATAAAATTCATCAGAATAGATGACAAATATCAGTACTATACGCTGAACAAAAATTTACTTTTATCCTGATTTTTGAATTTGTCATCGGTTTTTTAACCCCTATACTAAAGAATAAGGGAATGATTGATGTTGTCATAAATGCCAAAAAGCCATGAGGGAAAGGGTAATTCTTGTGCCTACCGACTTTTCTGAAAATTCGGAAGCAGCAGTGCGCTTTGCCGTTGGGCTGGCATGTGATATTCAGGCAAGAATTATTGTTATGCACGCCTACCGGCTCTTGCAAACGCTGTCAACGGCTAATCAAAGTCCTTTTTCGATCAAAGACCAGTGGGATAAAACAACCAAAGAAAAGTTCGAAAAGCTTAAGAAAGAAATATTAAATGATTGTGAGCTTGATTATACATTCGAATCTGATGTCGGATTTGCAGCCGACACCATACTGTCTGCAGTAAATGCCAATGAAGTTGATTTGGTTATCATGGGTACATCCGGTGAAGGATCCTGGGAAGGGGTTTTTGGCAGTACTACACTTAAGATAATCAATAAAGTAAATTGCCCCGTAATTGTTATACCACCCAAAGCCAGCTACAGTGGCCTCGACCAGATAACTTTCGCCTATGATTTTAAGGAAGTTAAATCGTTTTCAAAGTTCAGCCTGCTGGTGGAGTTTATCAGGCGATTTAATTCCCATTTTGAAATTTTAAATATTAATAACAAAGCTGTGATCTCAGATGAAGATCAGGACGATCAGCCGTACCATTTTGACAAGTACCTCAATGAGCTGAACCACACTTATAGCTTTATCAGTAACGAAAGTGTGCCGGAAGGGATATTAGATCATATCAGTAAGAAATCGACGGATTTATTGGTCTTATTAAAAAGAGATCACAATTTGTATCAAAAGGTGTTTACGTCCAGTGTGACAAAAAAAGTAGTTCTGAATACGGAATTACCACTCATGGTCCTAAGAGAGTAATTGTATTCTTTGAAGCAAATATACTTCATACTTGAGCCCATTTACATGAGAAAAATTGTAAGAGCATTATGAAGCGCATTCTTGTTCCTGTTGATATTTCTTAATTTTCCAGGTTTGCATTAAATTTTGCTGCACAGTTGGTCAATAAAACCGGTGCCGAAATTCATTTATTGCACGTAATAGAAGCCCCCACTGCGCAATCTTTCACTACTATGGGAATGGTGTATGTTGACGATATGGAAGAGGCATATCATGTTGAACTGCTGAAGGTTGTTAAGGCCAAGCTGGAATCGTTTACCGGCGAGGAAGATTATAAGGGTGTAAACATAATACCTGACGTATATATCGGAAAACCATATGAATATATATCGGAGTTCATAGCCAGCCATTCAGCGGATCTGATCGTGATGGGAACGAAGGGAAGCAGTGGCCTGGAGGAATTGTTGATAGTGTCAAACACTGAAAAGGTAGTTCGTTACTCAAAATGCCCGGTTGTAGTCGTTCCCGTACCACTCGTTCTGAATACACTCAGCAACATTGTATTTGTAACAAATATGATGGATGATGAAGGCAGGGTGATTGAAGCCATCCGTGATTTTCATAAGCTTACAGGAGCACATTTGTCATTGCTATGGGTAAATACCCTGCATGTTATCGAAAATGAGAAGACAATGAAGGATAAATGGAAACAACAGTGAAAAAATACGGATTGTCTGACTTTTTGGCACATGTTGTTAAAAGCGTTTCGGTCGAATCCGGAATTATGAATTATGCCGAAAAATCAGGAGCTGATCTTATCGCTATGGCTACTCACAGCCGGCACGGAATAGCGCATATTTTCAGCGGCAGCCTTGCCGAAGATATAGTGAATCACGTTAAAAAAGCAGTCCGGACCTGCAGTCTTCGAAAGTAGCAGTGCATGGAGTTAACGTGAGCCGGTAAAGTTTATTCCTGGCTCATACAGAATTTCGAAACTTCATCGAGGGTGATATTGCCCTCATAAAATGCCTTACCGATAATTACGGCAAAAACGCCGATTTTATTAAGTTCTTCAATATCGTCGCAGTTTCTGACTCCTCCGCATGCAAGCACCTGTATTCCCGGAAACTTGTCAATTATTTTCTTGTACAGATCAAATGACGGACCTTCCAGCAATCCATTTCGGGCAATGTCAGTGGTTTTTACATATTTCAGTCCGCGATTATAGAAATACCCGATATGTTCAAACAGGTCGATTTGTGTTTTTTTAATCCATCCTTTAATGGCAATTTTACCATCCAGTGAATCAGCCCCCAGGGTCATTTTTTCGCGGCCGTAGGAAATGATCCACGAAGCGAACAGATCGGGCTGGTATGCAGCAATAGTGGCAGCAGTTATATAACTTGCGCCATATTCATACGCTTTACTAATGTCTCCGTCAGTAGTAATACCACCGGTAAAATCAACTTTTAATTTCGTATGGCCCGCAATAGCTTCCAGCACATGATAATTTATGGGCGCCCCTCTTTTGGCTCCATCAAGATCTACAAGATGCACCACTTCGATCCCATGATCCTCGTATTCCCAGGCAAGATCCACGGGGCTTTTATCGTAAACAGTTACCTGCGAATAATCACTTTGCTTTAGTCTTACAACTTTTCCGTTATGGATCAATATGGAGGGTATTATCTGAATCATATGAAAAAATGACGTGTGTGTGTGCTTTCAGTTTATGACATATGGCCTTCTTAAGAAAAACACATTTTATTGTCTAATATCTGAAAAAATTAATGGAAATGTGTGTGTCTTGACAATAAAATATCTATCAAGATACAATGATTAATTCAAATCTGCAAGTCTAAATGCCCGTACATACCTGGAGCCGGGTGTATAAATTCATACGGATTCGGGCATTTCGAAGTAGTAAAATGTATACTTTCATGTTGTCTTAATATAATTGCTGTAATCCTTCATATCATTACATACATCAGGTTTTTTATAAGTGCTTTATTTATATTCAGATAGCGAAATTGAGATACCACACTTTCCCGGCATGACCGATTTATATCTGAATTACATAAGCCGGCAATTGTTAATCCCAGTAATTATATGTGACCTTTTATCTTTGCAGTTTACATTTCAGCAGCAACAGAATGGAATTAAAAAAGAACCGATACCGGATTCAGGGAATTGACGTCATCAAATTGGCTGAAGAATACCATACACCTCTTTATGTATATGACGGTGAAAAAATTGCCAGTCAATTAAACAACCTGCAAGCTGCTTTTTCGGGTGTTGATCTCCGGATAAAATATGCAGCCAAGGCATTATCCAACCTTTCGGTTCTCCGGTTGATGAAAAAACTGGGAGCAGGCCTCGACACGGTATCCATTCAGGAGCTTCATTTGGGTATTATGGCCGGATTTAAGCCTGATGAGATTCTTTTCACGCCCAATTCGGTCGGATTTGAGGAAGTAAAGGCAGCCATTGAAATCGGCGCCATTATCAATATCGATAATATTTCTATTCTTGAGCATTTTGGGAATAAATACCAGGATCGCATTCCCATTTGTCTCCGAATAAATCCGCATATTCAGGCCGGCGGCAATCACAAAATATCCACCGGTCATGTTGACTCCAAATTCGGAATCAGTGTATTGCAGTTGCGGCATCTGCTGCGCGTAATCAAAACGTACAACATAAAGGTAACCGGCTTGCACATGCATACCGGATCCGATATTCTTGATCCGGGAGTTTTTTTACAGGCAGCCAATATTCTCTTTGAATCGGCCCGCGAATTTCCCCATTTGCAATTCCTTGACTTCGGCAGCGGTTTTAAGGTGCCTTACCGGGAAGGAGATATTAATGTAGATATGGTTGAACTGGGTGAGGCCATGACTTCCGCATTCAATGAATTTTGTAAGGAATATGGCCGTAAACTGGAACTCTGGTTTGAGCCCGGCAAATATCTGGTAAGCGAAGCAGGGTATTTGCTTGTGCGGGCAAACGTGATCAAAACAACACCTGCAACCGTATTTGTTGGGGTAGATTCGGGAATGAACCACCTGATCAGGCCCATGATGTATGATGCCTACCATGAAATCATAAACCTTTCAAACCTCAGCGCCACAAAGCGGGTTTACACGATTGTAGGATACATTTGTGAAACCGATACACTGGGTTGGGACCGTAAACTTGACGAAGTACGGGAAGGCGATATACTGGCTATCCGGAATGCAGGGGCATACGGCTACTCGATGGCCTCCAACTATAATTCAAGGCTCCGGCCTGCCGAAGTGCTAATCCATGGCGGGAAAGCACATCTGATCCGGAAACGGGAAACCCTCGATGACCTGTTGCGTAACCAGGTTGAAGCCGAAATTTGATCATTGCATTTGCAGCATTCGGAAAAAGGTACATATTTCTAATCGCCTGTTAATTTCAAAATAAAGTCAGATTCCCTCCCCTGCGGAATTTATTACGATTCAGCACGGGTAGCTGCCGTCCTTCAAAGTATTTTTCCTTTGATGTCTGGAAAAGCCGGGCGATCATAGTTGCGTAATTTCCTTCACCGATCAACCGCCTGCCCCATTTGGTATCATTTACCTTTCCACCGTGCAGCGTTTCAATCTGCTTCCATACCTTGTATGCTTTTTCAGGATAGTTTTTTACCAGCCAGTCTTTGAATATGGTTCCAATGGTACCATTTAGCCTGATCACTTCATATCCACATCCCACCGCTCCATTATCTGCTGCCCGTTTTAAAATTTCAGGCACTTCATGGTCATTTAAACCAGGAATTACCGGAGCCACCATCACTCCGGCAGGTATGCCTGAATCACTTAGTTTTCTGATGATCATAAATCGTTTTGCTACAGTAGCCGTTCTGGGTTCCATCTTTTGCCTTAGACTTGCCGTAACGGTATTTATTGATATAAAAACATGTGTGAGATTATCCTTTGCCAGGTCCTGCAGAATATCCATGTCCCTTTCCACAAGGTTATTTTTGGTGATTATCGTAACAGGGTTTCGATACCTTGCAAACACCTCCAGGAGCAAACGTGTGATCTTCAATTTTCTTTCCGCTGGCTGATAGCAATCGGTATTGCCAGACAACATGACCGGACGCGCTGCCCAACCTGAAGACAGAAATGTCCTTTCAAGAAGTTCGGCAGCATTTTTCTTTACAATTATTTTCGTTTCAAAATCTAAACCGGCACTGAACCCCCAATATTGATGTGAGTTTCGTGCATAGCAGTATGAACAACCGTGCTCGCAACCCTGGTAAGGATTTACCGAGTAACCCTCGCCCCCAAGATCAGGACTGTCGAATTTGCTTATAATGTTTTTGGGAGATTCATAAAACAGTTGCATTTTCGGTTTATCGGCAAAGACATTATCGTCGATACCTTCCGTATGTTCCCGCGTGTATTCTGATTTTGCAAACGGGTTCTTAGGGTTAATCTGTGCTCCCCTCCCTTTGATATAAGGTTCCTGCATTGTATTTTGCTAAAATCATTAGACAATAGCTAATAAAATTAGTAATAAAAATCATATTTTACGAATTTTTACAATTAAAAGCTAATTATTTTAGCAAAAAGCTAAAAATAGTAGTATTGCTTTGATAGCACATTTGAATTCAGGTGATCTGAAGAAGGCAATAAAATACGCATTGTGCCCTGTAGTATTTAAATGGAACCAGTACCTGATCAGATAAGTTATTGACAAATGCCGGTTCTTCTTTTTAAGACTTAAACACGAATCTGTCTGCTGGTAGGCAAATTTGATGAGGAATGGATTTATAATCGAATGCTAAAATGCTTGTATCCTAAAATAAATATTTGTAGAGCAGGATGACAGAGAAAGAAATAACAAAAGTTATGACAACAGCAAAAAATTCATCTTATATGATCAATCAATAACATTTACGCATTTAATCATTTACGCATTTAATCATATCCACTATATTACAGTAGTACCCTATTTAATTGCTACCAACAAATATGAAATTGACCTATTATTTGTACATATTTATTAATTAAAATTAGTTTGATATGGAATATAGAGAAAAATTTATTTTAGCGTCGGTTATGATCCTTGTTGCCATTGGCATCATCTCGATGGAATGGCTATCCGTATTGTGGTCCCTTATATTTATTCTGCCGGTTATCCTGCTTGGAGTTTCGGATATTTTACAACGAAAACATGCGATTAAAAGCAATTTTCCTGTGATTGGACACGCGCGGTTTATACTTGAAAAAATACGGCCTGAGATTATGCAATATTTCGTTGAAACAGATACGGAAGGTAAGCCGTTTAACCGGATCTTTAGGTCGCTTATTTATCAACGGGCTAAAAAAGTAAACGACACAACACCTTACGGTACACAAATGGACGTTTACAAGGCTGGTTATGAATGGATGGATCATTCGATATATCCGAAATTAGCTGATTTATCTGATGAACTCCCTCGCATACTTGTCGGAGGTCCTGATTGTAAAAAGCCCTACTCCGCAAGCCTGCTTAATATTTCAGCAATGAGTTTCGGCTCACTGAGCAAAAATGCGATCATGGCGTTTAACAAGGGCGCCCGGCTGGGAGGATTCGCGCATAATACCGGTGAAGGCAGCATCAGTCCTTACCATCTCAAGTATGGTGGTGATCTGATCTGGCAAATCGGAACGGGTTATTTTGGATGCAGGGATGAAAAAGGCAATTTTTCATCCCTGCTTTTTGAACAGAAGGCACAGCAGGAGCAAGTGAAAATGATCGAAATAAAATTATCGCAGGGAGCCAAGCCCGGACATGGCGGAATTTTACCCGCTATAAAGAACACCCCTGAAATTGCTAAAATCAGGGGTGTGCAACCTCATACCGATGTATTATCACCTCCTGCGCATACGGCCTTCTCCACCCCTGAGGAATTTTTAGGATTTATTCGGCAGTTACGGAAATTGTCAGGAGGTAAACCGATAGGATTTAAATTGTGCGTTGGTAAAAAAAGAGAGTTTACCGACATCTGCAGGACCATGATAACAACCGGTATTAAACCGGACTTTATCACAGTGGATGGCGGTGAAGGCGGTACGGGAGCGGCACCTGTTGAATTTTCCAATTCACTGGGTATGCCCCTACGCGAAGGGCTGTCTTTTGTGTATGATACCCTCGTTGGATTTGACCTCAAAAAAGATATAAAACTGATTGCTGCGGGGAAAATAGTTACAGGTTTCCATATGGCAAGAGCTATTGCACTGGGTGCCGACCTGTGCAACAGTGCGCGAGCCATGATGATGTCTATCGGTTGCATACAGGCGCTGCAATGCAACCGCAACACCTGCCCGGTGGGCGTGACCACTCAGAATAAATCGTTGATAAAAGGCCTGAATGTGGATGATAAAGCGAAGCGGGTTAAAAATTACCACCATGCAACACTTATAAGCCTGACTGAACTCGTTGGTGCTGCCGGAATCGAGGATATTGAAGATTTAAACAGGAAGCACATTAACAGAAGGGTAAATATGCACGATATACAGAAGTACGATGAAATTTTCCCATATTTAAATACCGGCGCGCTGTTGAAACCTGAAACTGTCCCTGAACATTATCAGGAGATAATGTATTAAGCATTCAGGTGTTTTGACGTGAAAGCTGTTTGAAATATAAAAAAAACTATCAATCCGAAGGACATCAGCAGGCTGGTATAAAACATGGTTTCCGAGTAGTACTCAATGCTAGTGTGAAAATTAAAAGTCAGCACACCCTGGGTAAAAAGGACGGTTTCTGAAAACAAAAAACCCAGTATAAACAAGCCTGCTCCAAGTACGCTTCCTTTATTTTCAAAGGTAAACTTTTTTATATAAATGAAATATGCCATGAGAAAGGTGGTGACAAACCCCAGCATTACCAAATGGAGATAGCCGATAATAGTAAAACGCTGAGTATAAAAGGCCATCATTGCCAGGGAAGGAAATGCCGATGCTACCTGCATGATCACTTTGATTGTATATGCTGCCCCGGCAATCACAAATAGAATCCTTGTTTTTTTAGAAAAGACATGTGTAAGTACCTCCCGGTTTTCATAAATGATACCGGAAAAGAGAAACAAGGCAAATACCTGCAACAAAGCAGCAATACCACCGGCAACATGTAACTCAGCCGGAGGAGAAAGCCACAACGTAGAGAGCAGGAATGCAGGCAGGCAGGACACATGCATCAACATAAAAATGAGTTTTGATTTCTTTTCATTTATAATGACGCCTTCCTTTTCCAGCATTTTAAATATAAGCCCGGCAATGGCGAATACAAAAAAGCCGTTGTACAGAAAATGCAGGTAGAAATATATCGACAACGGGTACCATTGGCTGTCAGAATTGCCGGTTACCATAATAGGCCCCAGCGTCCAGGGACCGAGACTTGATAGTACCAGGTAAAATAAAGCGGCTTTGACAAACCGGACTGATACATGGTTAAGAGGGTGTGTGCTATTTACATCATTATACAACCTGTAAGAAAACGCGTACGAAACAAAAAGGAAGAGCGTTGAAAAAAAAATAGAAACAACTCCGTAGCCCTGAACCGGAAAACTAGCCAGCATTCCGATATAAGTAACCTGAAATAAAATAAACAGACGATGATAACTTTTTTTAAGATCAGGTGATTCTGATAAGAAACTGTGCGTTAACCCCAAAAACAAGGCATTAAAAACCCAGCCTAACAAGGCAATATGTGAATGTGTGTGCAGCAGGTATTTGTACTTGATCATGCCAATGGGATGCATGAATTGTAAACGTAATAATACTCCTGCCAAAGCGGCCACTAATAAAAAGGTGAATGAAAAAAGTAATTTGTTTCTGTTGAAATTCATAGTTGGCTTACAGCTGATCCATTAGAACATATGGCCGGTTTCTGCTTTCATTGATTGCTATTCAAGCGATTATGCTTAATGTGTGCCACAAAATGAGTATAAAATTATCAAAATAGGTATTACAGTGTATTTCATGTTATTTCCCCGGTGTTGAATGCGCAAAAGTAAATAATTGACTTTAATCCATACCTGATACCAGGAATAAGATTAAGACGGACGCTTTCACTCACCTAAGCACAATTTGCTAACCGCATACATGAGGTTGTGCGGTGGGCATCCCCTTTAGGGGACCGAGGGGTAGCGCGGGACTTTCAACCTACGGCTGTGCCTCCGGCAGACAAAGCCGGCTTTTTGCCTTCCCATGTAAAATATTTCCTGCATGTCAAGGAATAAACAGAAATTCACGGAGATTTACCAGGAGGATTTTATATTTGAATACGGGTTTGGGAACGCTGCATGGTCACTCGCCGGATGTATCCTGGATATAAACCCGGAAAATGGGACTTTAGCTCAGTTGGTTTAGAGCGCTGCCTTGACAGGGCAGAGGTCGCTGGTTCGAATCCAGTAAGTCCCACTTTGGCAAGTGTTGTTTATCCACCCGAACCGGCCCACATCCTGTGCAGTCGGACGTTCGGTACATGCGGGGAGCACTGGCTTGACAGGGTTGGGGTCACTGGTTCGAGTCCAGTATGCCTCACCGACATGTTTGGATTTAAGTACTTGCATCATCACTTAAGTGGTCTTTATCCGGATGCCTCGGATCCATAAATTTATTTATTCTACCGTAACTGACTTTGCCAGGTTTCGGGGTTGATCTACATTGCAACCTCGCATAACGGCAATATGATAAGACAGGAGTTGCAGTGGGATTACCGATACGAGTGGCATAAGTGCTTCATCCGTTACAGGTACTTCAATGGTATAATCAGCTATTTTGGAAATCAGATCGTCTCCCTCCGATACGACAGCAATAACCCGCCCTTTACGTGCTTTTACTTCCTGAATGTTCGATACGATTTTGTCATACGAACTGTCTTTTGTGGCAATGAAAACCACCGGCATTTCTTCGTCAATCAATGCGATGGGACCGTGCTTCATTTCTGCTGCGGGATAGCCCTCGGCATGAATGTAGGATATCTCTTTGAGCTTCAGTGCACCCTCCAGTGCTACGGGAAAATTATATCCACGACCCAGGTACAGGAAATTACGCGCATTTTTAAAAATGCCGGCGATGTATTTCACCTGAGGGTTGAGTTTAAGCGCTTCTTCAATTTTTGCCGGTATGGTTTCGAGCTCGGCAAGCAGCTCTCTGAACCGGCTTTCTGAGATGGTGCCCTTTTGTTCGGCAACCATCAGAGCGATCATGGATAAAACAGTGAGCTGGGCTGTGAAAGCTTTGGTGCTGGCCACTCCAATTTCAGGGCCAGCATGTGTATATGCACCTTCATGCGACAGCCGGCTTATAGAAGACCCTACCACATTGCAAACTCCGAATATGGTGGCACCTTTGGACTTGGCCATTTCGATGGCTGCAAGCGTATCGGCCGTTTCGCCTGATTGAGAAATGGCAAATACTACGTCTCCTTCATTAATAACAGGCTTTCTGTATCGAAATTCGGAGGCATACTCTATTTCAATCGGTATCCTGCAAAATTCCTCAAACATGTATTCGGCAACAAGGCCTGCATGCCACGACGTGCCACATGCTACAATGATAATTCGATCCGCATCGAAAAGCTTGTTTTTATATTCGCGTATGCCACCAAGCACTACCCGGCCAATATCGGCATTTACCCTGCCGCGCATACTGTCTTTTACCGACCTGGGCTGTTCAAATATTTCTTTCAGCATGAAATGCTCGTAACCACCCTTTTCAATGGCCTCCAGTTCAATATCAAGGGTCTGGATGTAAGGCGTTGTTTCCACATCCGTGATTGTCCTGACCGACAGTTTGCCGCCCTTTATAACAGCCATCTCTTCATCGTTGAGATATACAACTTCGTTGGTGTATTCGACGATGGGCGTAGCATCGGAGGCAAGGAAAAATTCGTTTTTACCCAGTCCGATCACCAGGGGGCTGCCTTTACGGGCAGCAATTAACATATCCGGATGATCTTCTGAAATAATGACAATGGCATAGGCTCCCACCACTTTATTCAGCGCCAGTCTCACTGCGGTTTCGAGCGAGCAGTCATTGTTTGTACGGATATCTTCAATAAACGTAATAAATACTTCGGTATCGGTATCGCTTTTAAACGAATATCCTTTATTGATAAGCTCTTGTTTTAGGACGGAATAGTTCTCAATGATGCCGTTATGGATTATGGCAAGCTTACCGTTTGGTGAAAAATGGGGATGTGCATTCCGGTCGTTTGGCTCTCCGTGGGTTGCCCAGCGGGTATGACCGATGCCGATCGTGCCTTCTATGTTTTCTCCCACTGCAGATACCAGGTCGGAGACTTTCCCCTGTTTTTTATATACATTCAGTGATCCGTTGAGCAAAGCCACACCGGCGCTGTCATAGCCCCTGTATTCAAGCCTTTTGAGTCCTTTAATAATGATGGGATAAGCCTGCTTATTACCAACATATGCAACAATTCCACACATAAATAAGCTTTTTTACTTCAGACTCCTTTTTTGCTTATTCGGAGTCAGTCGATTCTTTAGACGTTGTGTAATAAATCTCTAATTTAATATTTCCGGGATCAAGAAGTAACCGGTCAATGGTTGTAGCGTTGGTCACAGTTACCGGATATGCCAGTACCAGATGATTTTCTATGGCACCATCGATAAGTGCCTGAATATAGCTGGAAACACGGTCGGAGTAAGATTCGATTATATTTACACTCTTTGTAGTATCCTTAAAAATAAATGCAGATTCCAGTGGAACTCGCGTTGACGTAGGATCAAAAGAAGGGTTATCCTCCTGAATGGTTTTCCTGAATCCCGCATCGTCTTTGAGGAGAAAGTTCGATGAATCGGTGTAATAAAACATGAGTTTGTCAGGAGGTTTTACAAAAGAAGTGTATGGATCCACACTTCCCAGTGTTAATATGGCTGAATTTACGATCAGGAAGTCTATGCTGTCAGCAAATTCTATTACAGGTGTGAAATCAATCTTGGCTACTATTCCGGTTCCGGCCTGAATATAAATATTGTTATCCGAAGCCGTGTGCTCCGTGTAAAGGGGCTGTATTCCTTCAATAGCCGTACCCGTACGGTCATGGGAAATATTGCTGTAGTGTAACGCAGGTTCAAGGCTAAAGTTATATTCTGAATTGACGTCTTCGCCCTGATCATCGGTATAATGATAATATATGATCATCCTGGATTTGGAATCCCTGATTTTGAAACCGGTAATGCTAAAGTATTCATCTCCCGGCTCAAGTACGATTCCATTAAAGAATTCAAGCCAATTGGTATTGTTGTCGAACGTAGAGTCAGACTCATCTTTCATTTTGTCGAAAATTAACTGTCCTAATTCCTTCCGCATTAATATTCTCAGCGTCGAATCGAGTCTTACTGAAATTTCTCCACCCACATTTGTGGTATCATATGTAAAAATTCTTGTGCCAATCTGAGTTGGTGAACGAATGGATTCACTTGTAGTATAATAGGTTGTAAATTCATCCAGCATGGAAGCCAGCCGATAAAGTTTCAGGGTATGAAACTCCTGGAAATCATTCTTATTTCCGTGTACGTAATCAAACTTAAGCTGAAGAATGAGCGAATCAAACACCCCGTTTTCAGGTATATTAGGTTGTGTTGACAACCACACCTGGGAATAGGCTTTTGCAGTTGTAATACCAAACAATGGATCATTATACCGGCCTACCAGTACTCTGCCCGCATTGCCCGAAGGTATTGAATCTACCTGAACCAGTGTTGCAGGCAATGTGAATTGTTCGTAATGTGTGCTGAAGTTTAAATTATCAGGATCTATATCAATACCAATAATTCCCGGATCTTCACATGATACCCATATTAAAAGGGCTAATCCCAGGATCAGCCCCATACTTTTCCCCCTCCTTCGGTTCATCTCACCCCACAAGTTCGTTGTATAAGTTAAAATATGAATCAGTAAAATCCTCATCTTTATTGATGGTTTCCACTTTAATTCCGTTTTGCAACAGATTTTCAAGGCCGGCAAGATTCTCTTCAGCTTTGATAACAACATCGGAGTATTCGATACCAAGCCTGATAAATCCGTCATAATCAGCAGTTTTAAGTGTATTCAGCATGCTGTCTTCAATGTCCAGCATCTTTACCTTATCAATCAGGTTACCTTTAAACTTATGATTGAACTTATTATTATAAACGGTGAAAACACATTTTGTATTGACAAAAAGCGGATCATTTTTATAGGTTGTTTTCAGATAAAGGGGAATAAGGCTTGTCATCCAGTCATTGCAATGCACAATATCAGGCGCCCATCCAAGTTTTTTTACTGTTTCGATTACGCCCTTGCAAAAGAAAATGGCTCTTTCGTCATTGTCTTCATAAAAATTATCATCCGAATCATGAAACATTGATTTTCGGTGAAAATAATCCTCATTATCGATGAAGTAAACCTGTAACTTCGCATTAGGAATAGAAGCAACCTTGATTACCAATGGTTTCTCCTCATCACCTACTGAAATATTAATCCCGGATAAACGAACTACTTCGTGAAGTCTGTTTTTCCTTTCGTTAATCAAACCGAACCTCGGTACCAGAATTCTTATCTCCATTCCCTTTTCCTGCATGGCCTGCGGAAGTTTACGAACAAAATTCGCTACTTCTGAAGTTTGTAGAAAGGGGTTAATCTCGGTGGCAACGTAAAGAATACGATATTTAGACATAATTAATTTGATTTGATAAAAATCATAAGAAATGACGAACAAAGGTACTAAAAATATTTACTTTATTCAAGATTGTTAACTACTTATGAAGTAATTTTGCGTCCTTTTATTACACTGATTTACCACCAATGAAGGTATTTAAGGAAGCACGCCTTCTTCGGAAAAGTTTAACAAAATATAGAAATACCGGACATTCAGTGGGTCTTGTCCCAACCATGGGAAGCCTTCACAAAGGGCATTTGCAGCTCATTGAATGTTGTCGTAATCAAAACAAGGTAACGGTTTGTTCGATCTTTATTAATCCCACTCAATTCAATAATCCTGCCGACCTAAAAAAATATCCTCAGAATATTGAAAAGGATTTGACACTTCTCGAACGTACAGGGTGTGATATAGTGTTTTATCCTGAAATGAAGGAAGTGTATCCGCAACCTCCGGTTGTGCAATTTGATTTTGGCAATTTGGGCAACATACTGGAGGGAAAATTCCGCCCCGGACATTTCAACGGAGTGGGGTTTATTGTTTCCAAACTTTTCAATATAGTAGCTCCGAGTCGCGCATATTTCGGAGAAAAGGACCTGCAGCAACTGGCCATTATCCGCCGGTTGGTTACGGATCTGAATTATGCCATTGAAATCATCGGTATCCCCACAGTGAGGGAACAAAACGGACTGGCTTTGTCGTCAAGAAACAAACGGTTGACCGACGACGAAAAAATACAGGCTTCAATTATTTATAAAGCGTTGAAAGCAGGCGAAGCGATGGTGAGGAACAAAGGCTCAGTAGGGGATGTATGTAACACCGTTGTGGCTGTCTTGAAGGAGGCAACGCTTTTAAATCCGGAATACATCGAATGTGTTGACCCGGATTCATTTGAAATACTGGAAAAGGACGATATATCTGAAAACGCGGCCATATGTATAGCAGTAAAAATCGGTGAAGTAAGATTAATTGATAATCTGATAGTAAGAAGCTGAGAATATCGTGAGAATGAAAAAAAGAGAATTTGACATGACGATAGAACTATTTAAATCATATTTCCAGACAATCAAAATATACTAAACTAATTGGGCACCGTAATAAATATTCTGAAATATCTGATTGTATTTGCAGTGGCATGTCTGCTTTTATGGCTGGTTTACCGGCATATTGACATTGGCCGGTTATTTACCAGACTTGGAGATGTAAAGTATAAATATGTCATAATCTCCATTGCCATTATGCTCATAGCGCATCTGGTAAGGGCGTACCGCTGGTCCCTGTTGCTTTCGCCTATCGGTTATCCGGTAAGCACTTGGCGCATGTTTCTTGCCATTATGGTCGGTTATCTTGCCAACCTTTTTTTTCCCCGCATGGGTGAGATTACAAGGTGTGGTGTTTTAAAAAGGACCAACAATGTGCCAATGGCCATTTCGATTGGAAGTGTAGTAGCTGAACGGATCGTGGATCTGCTCACACTGATATCGCTTATTATTTTTAACATGCTTATTGAATATGACTTACTGAGTGGTTTCTTTAAAGATTTTTTTTCCTCAAAATTTTCCGGCGTGGTTCAAAACCTCATGGTATTGTACGTTTTTGCCGGAGCAGGATTTTTTCTATTGATTATCGGATACTTTTTCCTGCGTGTGTATAAGGAAAAGCTGAAAAGAATTCCACTGTTTCTTAAAATAAGAGCCATTCTTAGAGAACTGGGCGAAGGGCTTTCCAGTATCGGTAAATTGAAGAAGAAGGCGCATTTTTGGATAAGTTCAGGGTTGATGTGGCTCCTGTATTACGCCCTGACCTACATTGTTGTTTTTTCCATTGATGAAACTTCTCATCTTTCGCTAATTGCAGGATTGACAATACTTGTAACAGGAAGTATCGGCATGGCTACGCCCGTACAGGGTGGAATTGGAGCATTTCATGCCCTTGTCAGCGGCGTTCTGATACTATACGGAGTGGTTTTCGAAGACGGCATTTTATTTGCAACCGTGCTGCACTCTTCGCAAGTGTTAACTGTAATCTTATTCGGAGGTATAAGTCTGATAGTTACCGTATTTTTGCAAAGAAAAAGAATCAGTAACCAAAAATTACAGCAAAACATTGAAAACAACGAGTCAGCATAAAATAGTGAGTAACGAGGCTTTCATTTCTCTGATAAAGGAGTGGAAAGAAAAGGGGCAAAAAGTGGTTTTTACCAACGGATGCTTTGATCTGATTCATGCGGGCCACATTGACTATCTTGAAAAAGCAGGTAATTTTGGCGACAAGCTTGTAGTGGGGCTCAATACCGATCGTTCGGTGCTTGAACTGAAAGGCCCCGGAAGACCGCTGAACGATCAAAATGCCCGGGCACGTATTTTGGCAGCGCTGGAATTTGTTGACCTCATCACCTTATTTGACGAAGATACCCCGCACAGGCTTATCAGCCAGGTTGTTCCCGATATACTTGTGAAGGGGAATGACTATGCTGATGAAGATATTGTTGGTGCCGGAATAGTGAAGGAAAACGGCGGAGAAGTGCTAACAGTTCCACTGGTTGCCGGATATTCAACTTCAGAATTGATAAGAAAAATAACATTCGTTAACAAATAACTATTAAAATCATGTCAGGATTAATAATAATTTTCATTGTATTCGCCATTTTAAGTTTTGCAGTAAGCAGGACACTAAAAAGAAAGTTTAAAAAATATTCAGCCATTCCTTTAAAAAACAACTTATCGGGCCGTGATGTAGCTGAACTGATGCTCCGTGACAATGGGATTAATGATGTGCAGATAACCTGTGTAAAAGGACAACTGACAGATCACTACAACCCACTGAATAAAACCGTGAATTTAAGTGAGGCGGTTTACCACGGCCGATCAACTGCTTCGACTGCTATCGCTTCTCACGAATGTGGTCATGCCGTACAGCATGCTGCATCTTATTCCTTGCTCAAAGTAAGAAGCGCCTTGGTGCCGGTTCAGAATGCCAGCGGAAGAATTCTGAACTTTATCATGCTGATTTCTATTTTCGGAGGAGGATTTGTGCTGGGAACCAACTGGCAGACTTTATTGATTGTAGTAATCGGCTGCTATTTGGTGCTTACTCTCTTTTCATTTATTACGCTACCCGTTGAATTTGATGCAAGCAAGCGGGCGCTCAACTGGATTGAACAGCGGGGAATCGTGTCGTCGCAGGAGCATGATATGGCCAAAGATGCCTTGAAATGGGCGGCAATGACGTATGTGGTAGCCGCATTGGGCTCACTTGTAACATTATTATATTTTATCTCCATATTTTTAGGGAGCCGCGATTAAGGGGATACACTTATGTTCGAATTTACTGAAGAACAATTAGCCGTACGTGACGCTGCCAGGGACTTTGCTCAAATGGAATTGCTGCCCGGCGTGATTGAACGTGACGAAAAGCAACAATTTCCTGTAGAGCAAGTGAAAATGATGGCTGATTTGGGTTTTCTGGGTATGATGACCTCCCAGGACTATGGTGGCGGCGGTATGGATACCGTATCTTATGTATTGGCTATAGAAGAAATATCCAAAGTAGATGCCTCTTGCGCTTTGATCATGTCAGTCAACAATTCGCTGGTATGCTGGGGAATTGAAAGACACGGAACCGAAGAACAGAAACAAAAGTATCTGACCAGGCTGGCAAGCGGCGAAACGATTGGTGCATTTTGCCTGAGCGAGCCGGAAGCGGGCTCGGATTCTAGGTCGCAGAAAACTTCTGCAATCAATCAGGGAGACCATTATTTACTGAACGGCACCAAAAACTGGATCACAAATGGGAATTCATCCGGGATTTGCCTGGTTTTTGCTCAATCCAATCCGGAGTTGCGGCATAAAGGCATCAATGTTTTTATTGTGGAAAAAGAATCGGAGGGGCTTGTGGTAGGAAAAAAAGAAAATAAGATGGGAATCCGGTCTTCCGATACGCACTCCATCATGTTTACCGATGTGAAAGTGCCCAAAGCAAACAGGATCGGTGAAGACGGATTTGGATTTAAATTTGCCATGGAGGTGTTAAACGGAGGTCGCATTGGCATTGCTTCACAGGCCCTGGGAATTGCCTCCGGAGCTTATGAACTGGCGCTTAGTTATTCGAAAGAAAGGATCGCATTCGGCAAACCCATAGCCCAGCATCAGGCTATACAATTTAAACTTGCAGAAATGGCTACCAAAATTGACGCAGCAAGACTGCTGGTTTTGAAGGCAGCCAGACTGAAAGACGAGGGCAGGTCTTTTGTCAAAGAAAGCGCCATGGCAAAATTATATGCTTCTGAAATAGCACAACAGGTAACCAATGAAGCGGTTCAGATACATGGAGGTTATGGATATGTGAAGGAATATCATGTTGAAAGACTGATGCGTGATGCGAAAATTACGCAAATTTATGAAGGAACCTCTGAGATTCTGAAAATTGTAATTTCCAGGGAGTTATTGCATCGTTAAAGTTATTTTTTCTTGTAAAAATACAATATCTGCGAAATTTACTTTTTATATTGAAATAAATTATATTAGATTTGTTTTAGGATCAGTTGGACTTAATTTATTGCAATTACGAAAATAGTTGTCTAAATGGAAGATTATAATAAAATAATTGAATCATTAGGTGTAAGATTTATAAAAGCCAATAATATAAATATTTTACAACCTGTTAAGATTGAAGGCTCCTATGAAGTGGAAAATACGATTATCCTGCTCAGAAAAGGAGTAATCAAATTTGGTGAACGTAAGGAATCATTGCGCTCCGGTGAAATATTATTTATTCCTGGAGGTAAAACCACAGACATTTCGTACGGACTTGATCCTGTAATATCAATGTCGAATGATGACTTTATAAACAAAAAGGAATTGTATTTCCGGCATTATGATAACGAAGTATCGAATGATCCAAATTACGACAGCTTTAGTTATGCGTCTTTTGAGGCAAAAGTTTTTAATTCTGTCAACTTTTTTGCTTCGCTTGACATTCCTCCTTTTAAAATCCGCAGCGGAGAAATCTCAAGTGTTATTCACCATATCGTCCTGGAAACCGATTCATCACTGCCTGGTAAGGAACGGATTATAAAGTTGCTTACCGAGCAACTTGTGGTAGAGATCATCCGGTATATCGTTACTAAGAATCTTTTTGTAGAGCAGCTTGTTACAAACAGCACGTACTTCAAAGATCCGCGGCTTATAGATATTTTCGCATATATCAAAGATAATCTCGGTGGAGATTTATCTAACAAAGTACTTGCCAACGTTGCCAACGTATCAGAAGATTATGTAGGCCAGTATTTTAAAATGCTTACCGGCATCAATCCCCAGGATTATATTGAATACCAGCGTATGGAAGAGGCTGTGAATTTACTACGAACCAGCAAAAAAAGTATCCGAGAAATTGGCAGAGAAGTGGGATATAAAGACACCGCGTATTTTTGCAGGAGGTTTAAGATGATGTTTGGCATTCCCGCAGGCAAAATGCGCCGTAGAGAATCGTTAATGAATCTTTAGGGGTTCATTAACTCCTCGAATGTAATCTGATATTTCAATCAGCAATTGCGGGTCTTTTTCAATCCCGTTCCCAACCACAATGGTATCGGCTCCGGCCTGCAGAGTTTCCGATGCTTTGGCAAGAGTGTTCAGCCCACCACCTGCAATTAATGGCAATTTTGTATTTCTAGTTACATGACTGATCATTTTCGAACTGATACTTCTTTTTGCCCCGCTACCGGCATCCATGTAGATAGCCTTCATTCCGAGCATTTCGCCAGCCAAAGCCGTGCAGGCAGCCACTGAATATTTATCAGAAGGTATTGGAGTTGTATTGCTCATATAAGACGCAGTAGTGGCATTATTTTCCCCTATAAGCATGTATCCGGTGGGGATGATTTCCAGATTGCTGTTTTTTAAGATTGGAGCTGCAAGCACATGCTGCCCGATCAGGAAATCTGCATTTCTCCCTGAGATCAACGATAAAAATAAGAGAGCATCTGCCGTCAGATCAATATGCAGATTACTCCCGGGAAAGAGAATTACCGGAATTTCACACTGTTTTTTAATTTTCGAAATGATCTCTGAAGTATTATTTTGGGTAATGAAACTACCTCCCACTAAAAAGTAGTCAACCATATTCTCCATACACATGCGGATCAGCCGAGTAAGCGAAACAACATTTTCCGTTTTATCCGGATCAATCAGAACAGCAAAGGATTTAATCCCTTTTTGCTTTTTCCTGATCAGCTCCTCCAAAATGGGTAATTCCATTATCATTAATTTTATCGAGACCTTCTATGTATTCGGTTATCTTTTTTTTAACAATATTGAGCAGTACCACAGCAGCTATTTCAACTCCGGTGGCCATCATCGTTTTCAGAAAACCCGGGCTGCCGGTAGCTGCGGGTGGCTCTGTATATTCAGGTTTGCTATCTTGCTCCTTGCCGTGTGAAAAAAGTTTAAATACAGAATAAACGAAAAGTAAACCGGCGCCGGCAGAAGCAGCAATTATGAATATTTTTTTAAGTTCAGCAATCGATTTTTCAAAATCATCCTCCAGATTTTGCTTAAATTCATCAGCCGAATGCTGAAGTTCCTCCTTTTTCCCGATGTCATCCATAACTTCCATCTCTGCTTCATTCATTTTTCAGAATTTTTAAAATTATTTTTTCAAATTTTTGTTCAATTCCCAACTTCTTGTGCATCAGCCCGAATATCATGAAGAGGATCAGGTAAAAACCTGCCACTATGAAGTAGCCAAGATAATCATTCCCCAGCATCATATTAAATAATGCCCCGGCTCCAATGCTCAGAAAAAGGATGATCATAAACATAAACAATGCCAGCACAAGCATGATCAGAATTCTGGCACCCGCAATGGCCATGTCCTCTTTTATTTCGATCTTGAGGAGGGCTATTTTATTTTCAATATAACCCGACATATTGTCAATGATAGAATCAATATTAAAAAACGATAAAAGGCCTTTTCTTTCACTCACAGCTATTCTGACTTTATTTGGAAACGAAATTTAGTGGAAATTAAGGATAATCAGTTCCTTTGACCGGCGATAATTATCGATTTTCTGCGTTTTTATAGAAAAAATTTATTGAGACGATCCGATACATAAAATCTGACCTGGCTCTCTTTTCATTCAACTAATCAAAATTAATGGTGTTTTCAGAAATAATGAATGCTGTGAAAAAGGTAACGCCGGATAAAGTGCTGAAAAGTGGTTAACTTTTTCTGATTTTATTTTTGCGATTTTTATGCCTCAGCACCTTTGCTTCGAGTTCGAGATGGAATATGATCTCTTCAGCCAGGTTCTTATTCAGGTCGCCAATCCGTTCGAGCTTCCGACATATGGAGAAAAGTTCAAGGATTATTTTCGAATTATGGCTTTTCTCTGTTAGTAGTTTTGCAGCAACATTTGCAGCTTGTTTGTTGGCATCATTTATAAAATCATCTTTTTTGAATATTTTTCGGGCAAGCGAGGAGTCATTGTTTTCCATAGCTTCGTAGGCATCTACAAGCATCGACATGGCCGTATCGAACATTTTGAGGATTTTAAAATTCCTGCTAAGCGGAATATCGGCTTTTTTAATGATTTTCATAGTGCTTTTCGCAATCTGCTGTGCGTGATCGCCTATTTGTTCCAGATTGCTGCATATTTTAATGGCAGCAAGCACAAATCTGAGATCGGTAGCCACCGGCATATATAGAGCAAGAATGTATTCGCATTCCCTATCTACTTTCAGATCCATTGCGTTCACCCGTTTGTCACTTGTAGCCACTTCTTTTGCAAGGTCCATGTCATTTTACACAGCTGCTTTCCGGCATTTATTCAACTGGCTTTCAACCAACCGGGTCATTTCAAGCAGGTCATCATTCAATTCCTCCATGGCCTGTTCTAAATTTGTCATGGTATCATCATTTATTTTAATAAAGTATTAAAAATAACTATATCAACCGAATCGGCCTGTTATATAATTTTCTGTTCGTTCATTCTTAGGATTTGTAAATAACTCAGTTGTTTTATCGTATTCAATCATTTCTCCCATATAAAAGAACGCAGTTTTGTCGCTGATCCGTGCCGCTTGCTGCATATTGTGTGTTACAATTACAATGGTATAGTTTTCTTTTAACTCGGTGGCAAGATCTTCTATTTTGGCAGTAGAGATCGGATCCAGCGCTGAGGCAGGTTCATCCATCAGAATTATCTTCGGTTCCACGGCAAGGGTCCGGGCGATACAAAGCCTTTGTTGCTGACCTCCGGATAGCAACAATGCCGGATGGTTCAGGTCATCTTTTACTTCATTCCATAAAACGGCACGTATCAGCGACTTTTCTACCACTTCAGACAGCACTTCTTTATCATTGATTCCCTTGATTCTGAGTCCGAAAGCTACATTTTCAAAAATCGATGACGGAAACGGATTGGGTTTCTGAAATACCATGCCTATCCGTTGCCTGAGCTCTTCTACACGTACCTCTTTTTCATAAATATCCTGTTCGTCAATGAGTACCTGGCCCTCCATCGTGAATCCCTCAATGTAGTCGTTCATCCTTTTAAATATCCGAATGAAAGTGGATTTACCGCAACCGAAGGGGCCTATAAACGCAGTGATTGAATGTTCTTCAATTTCGAGGCTTATGTTTTTAAGCGCTTATTTGGGGCCATAATAGGCGTTTATGTCAATTGTCTGTATTGCAGGCATGACTTATTAACCATATATCACCATTTCACCCTTTTTCGCCATCTGTCGCGCAAATATATAGCGATGCCATTCATAATAAAGGTCAGCGCCAGTAATATTATGATAGCTCCAGCCGCATTGATAATAAACCATTGTTGCGGCCTGCTGGTCCAGTTAAAAATTTGCATAGGCAGCACGGTAAACTCATCCAAAGGTGTTTTGGCTACAAACGGCACATATGCCAGCGCGCCGATCACAATAAGCGGGGCCGTTTCGCCCACTGCCCTTGACAGCGACAGGATAATGCCGGTAAGAATACCTCCTGAAGCGGCAGGCAATACCCCTGATGTGATACCGTCTGCCATTTGGTAGCTCCCATTCCGTATGATGCCTCACGTAGCGAATTGGGGACGGCCCTTATGGCTTCTCTTATGGCTTCTCTTGTGGCCACGATAATAATCGGCAATATAAGAAGTGCGAGTGTAAAAGCTCCGGCCATCAGGCTGGACACGAAATGAAGTATTCTTTCAAAAATTTCAAGGCCTAGAAGTCCGTAAATAATGGAAGGAACACCGGCAAGATTGGTAATATTTATTTCAATTAATGTTCCCAGCTTGTTTCTTTTCCCATATTCTTCCAGGTAAATACCTGTTGCCACACTAAGTGGAATAGCAAATACCGCCGTAAGACCCAGTATCCATACTGTGCCGGTCCATGCCGTAAGAATACCCGCTTTTTCGGGTTTTCTTGAAGGCAGGCTGGTCAGAAACTGCCAGTCTATCCTTGCGATTCCGTCTATCAGGATGTTTGCTATAAAAATAGCAAGCATTATAAGCCCGAACATTGTGCTGGCGATCCCCAGGTAATTAAAAAGGCTATCTGTTATCTGGTTTTTTTTAATGCTATTCATACTTTTCCTGATATTTATTTTTTATAAAATAGCTGATATTGTTGAGCAGAAAAGTAAATATGAACAAGGTAATTCCCGCAGCATAAATCGTTTTATACTCCAGCGAACCGTGTTGTACATCGCCAAGGCTCACCTGCACGATATATGCGGTAATGGTTTCTATTGATTGCTGAATATCTAACCTAAAACAGGCTGATGGCCGGCGGCTATTGCCACAATCATGGTTTCGCCGATAGCCCTGCTTATTACCAGGATCACAGATACCACGATACCCGATGAAGCGGCAGGCACCGTCACTTTTATAGCTGTCTGGAACCGCATAGTGCCCATACCGCATGAAGCTTCTCTCATTGATTTCGGTACTGCATGAAGGGCATCCTCACTCAACGAGGAGATCATTGCAATGATCATGATTCCCATTACAATACCCGTCGACAGCGCATTAAAGGTACCGAGCCCCGGAATGATATTCTGTAGAAATGGGGTTACCACGGTAAGGGCAAAAAAACCGTAAACCACGGTAGGCACAGCCGCCAGGAGTTCGAGCGCCGGCTTGATCTTATTCCTGTAATTAACCGGAGCATATTCGCTGAGGTATATAGCAATGATAATTCCCAGTGGTAAAGCCACCAGAGTGGCGATAAAAGTAACAAGCAGGGTACCTGAGAGTAAAGGTAGGATGCCGTAATGTTTTTGTGTAAATAACGGCGTCTATTGCGTATCGGTTAAAAAATCTCTAATGGGCACTTCTTTGAAAAACCCATAAGACCCGGAAAAGAGAATCCAGATGATACCCAGTGTGGCAAGTATAGTAATCATCCCGGCTGTCATCAGCAGCCCTTCAATTACTTTTTCTTTAAGCCTGGCCAATCTTTATTGGATTTAACGATGTACAAAAAAAGCGGTAAAACCGGATAAAACCTATCCGGGTTCAAGAAATAATCTATAGATAAACAGTTCGATTTATTGTTGAGCTTCTTTGGAAATAAACGCATTGAATTCTTCCAACTCGCCGGCATACTCTGTTGCCGGCAATGGGATGTACCCTACATCCTGCACAAGCTCATCTGCATTTTCCAGATAAAATCTGACAAATTCTACTACTCCAGGGTTTGAGGCTGCAAGCTTACTTACATAAATAAACACCGGTCTGGAAAGCGGGCTGTATGTACCTGTTTTTACTGTTTCAAGATTCGGCGTAACCGGGCCGCTCCCGTTATCAACTCCAACAAGTTTCAACTTTTCTTTGTTTTCTTCAAAATAGGTAAGACCAAAAAAACCAATGGCATTTTTGTCTCCGGCAATGCCCAGAACAAGCACATTATCATCTTCACTGGCCGTATAATCACCCCTATTGGAGCCGCTTTCGCCCATAATGGTTCCGGTGAAATAATCATAGGTTCCGGATGCCACCCCCGGCCCAAAAAGATTAAACTCTTCGTCAGGCCATTCAGACCTGATCTGATTCCATCGTGTAATTTTACCCTGTGCATCAGGTTCCCATATTATCTTTAGCTCTTCCGTGGTATAATGATCCACCCAGTCATTGTCATTATTTACCAATACAGCAAGGCCGTTGTATGCTACTGTCAGTTCTACATATTCAACGTTATTTTCCTTGCAGGCATCTATCTCCCTGCTTTTAATAGGTCTTGAAGCGTCATTGATATCTGTTTCGCCCCGGCTGAATTTTTTAAATCCACCACCGGTTCCCGATACACCTATGGTAATTTTTACATCGGGAATTACCACTCTGAATTCTTCTGCAATGGCTTTGGTAATAGGATAGACGGTACTGGATCCGTCAATTTTAACAGCGCCGCTCAGGCGCTCTTCTGAAGTACCCCCTGGCTGGCACGCATAAAAAAGGCTGATTGCCATTCCCGAAATCAAAAAAGCCGACAATTTAAGTCTCTTCATTTTTCCCATTTGGTTTTTATTAAAATTACAAAATTATCTTACTGACAGGGTCTGAATCGTAAACAGGCATTAAGTTTTTGTTAACAAATGGTTAATACCGCATAAACTGTTTTTTGAGAATTTCAATCATATGCGACCGGTAGCTAACCTCTGAATTACAGGTTCAATTTTTGAAAGGAATTATTATCCGGGAAAAACGATAAAATCTTTGATATAAGAAAAATCTTTGCAATTTGATAAGGTCTGAAAGAAGCAGACAGCATGGCACAAGATAAACAGTTTTTCCCGACAGAAGCACGTAATTTATTATTCCAGGTTTTTGGCCTGGCAAAAAAGGAAATCATATTTCTTTATATCATTATCGGGTTGCTTATTTTATGCGATCTTGTTTACCCGATCAGGCCTGTTGGCATGTGGGTAGGCTTTGGGCTTGCTGCCTATGCAGCGATCGCCAACGACAGCATTCAGACTATCGGCACGTTCATTGCTTCAAACCTTCACCGGAGATGGTGGTATTTGTGGATATTTATGGGGCTTATTTTTCTGGCTACTGTAACGTATAGCTGGATTCACTTTGACGGCGACGTCACTTACCATCGGTTGCAATCCAAAGGATTTTCGGAGGCGCCGGGCACATTCAGTTTCCTGCATTTGGCTACGCCGGTAATATTACTGATACTTACCCGTTTGCGGATGCCTGTATCCACCACTTTTTTGTTGTTGAACGCCTTTTCAACCTCTTCAAAAACAATCATAGGTGTTCGGAAAAGTTTAATCGGCTATTTTCTTGCTTTTTTCTCTGCCATTTTCGTTTGGTTCATTGTTGGGTATTTTGTGAAAAATTTAAGAAGAAGAGGGGAAAGCATGCCAGATCCTGGGTCATTCTTCAATGGATTACCAGTGGGTCACTTTGGGCCGTATGGATTATGCAGGACACGGTAAATGTTGCCATATACCTTCCGCGGAGTCTAAGCTTACCGGAATTTCTGGGATTTGCATTATTTTTTTTTCTGCATTGGCTTTTTGTTCTTTATGAGGGGAGACTGTATCCAGGCCATTGTCCTGGAGAAATCGGGCGTTACCGACATACGGGCAGCTACCGTTGTGGATCTAATTTATGCTATCCTTCTCTAATATAAACTCTTTGAAATCACGCTACCCACGAGTACCACCTGGTTGTTTATCGGTCTTCTCGGGGGCAGAGAGCTGTCCATTAGTTTCACAAAATAACGAAAAAGTCGTAAAATCATATCCGCGAAAAAAAAGTTTGAAGTTGCTGGGAAAAGAACTGCTGTATGCACTGATCGGACTGGGGGTTTCCATGATACTGGCGCTGGCTATCAACGATCAGATACACAATAAATTGATAGAAATGATATTCTAACCTTGTTTTTCCGATTTGTATTTACGGGCTATAGTTAGGTGCTTCGCGCGTGATCTGAATATCATGCGGGTGGCTTTCGCGCACACCGGCAGGTGTAACTTTTATAAATCTGGCCTTTTTCAGTTCGCTGACTGTTGCAGCTCCGCAATATCCCATCCCGGCTTTCAGGCCGCCCACCAACTGTATCAGGACCTCTGAAACCATCCCTTTGTAAGGTACGCGGCCTACTATCCCTTCGGGCACCAGTTTTTTGATATCTTCTTCGGCATCCTGAAAATACCGGTCCTTGGAGCCATCTTCCATGGCTTCGAGCGAACCCATGCCTCTGTATGTTTTAAACTTGCGGCCTTCATAAATAATTACTTCGCCCGGCGCCTCTTCGGTACCGGCAAATAGTGATCCGATCATGATGCTGTCTGCACCACCGGCCAGGGCTTTTACCAGATCGCCTGAAAAACGAACACCTCCGTCAGCAATCACAGGTATATCCGTACCTTCAAGCGCTTTGGCTGCATCTATTACTGCAGAAAGCTGGGGAACGCCCACGCCCGCAATAACCCGTGTAGTACAGATACTACCCGGGCCCACACCCACTTTCACCGCATCGGCACCAATATCGGCAAGTGCCATTGCTGCCTCAGCCGTAGCAATGTTTCCTAAAATCAGGTTTAAATCGGGATACGTCTTTTTAACATCCGCAGCAATATCGATCACGTCTTTGCTGTGTCCGTGCGCCGTATCGATGCTTACCACATCCACACCGGCTTGGATTAAAACCTCAATCCGCTGAAGTATATCATGCGTTACGCCAACAGCAGCGCCCACCCGAAGCCTTCCATATTCATCCTTACAGGCAAATGGCCGGTCTTTGTTCTTTAAAATGTCTTTGTAGGTGATCAGGCCAATAAGTTTACCTGAATCATCGGTAATAGGCAGTTTTTCGATTTTGTACTGCTGTAAAATACCTTCCGCTTCGTCCAGGGTACATCCTTCATTCGCCGTAACCAGGTTTTCGTGTGTCATCACCTCTTTTACCGGCAAGTTCATGTCGTTGATGAAACGCAGGTCACGATTGGTCAAAATTCCTATCAGATTGCCCCCTTCATTTATTATGGGTATTCCTCCGATCTTGAATTCACCCATAATTTCGTTGGCATCGCCTACTTTGGCATTTACATTCAGCGTAATGGGGTCGAGAATCATGCCACTCTGGCTTCGTTTTACCTGCCGTACCTGTTTTGCCTGTTTTTCGGCAGTCATGTTTTTATGAATAAACCCTATGCCCCCTTCCAAGGCCATGGAAATAGCCAGATCTGCTTCCGTAACAGTATCCATGGCCGCAGATACAATCGGAATGTTCAGTTTTATATCTCTGGTTAGCCTTGTAGAAACATCGGTATCTCTTGGAAGTACGGTAGATAAACCCGGCAGGAGAAGCACGTCATCGTAGGTAAGCGCTTCATAAAGAGTGGTATTGTCTGACGACATAGCAAATAATAGTTAGTGTAATTATTTGCCGGCCAAAAGTACGCAGATATACTGATTTATAAAATCAATTAATTCGTAATTTTTTAAATTATTGAATATCGGTCCGGTTTGCGCCAGCATCCCAATATGCATCATGCAAAAAAAAATTAAACAAAAATCGTTAATACAAATGATTTGTCGTAGTTTTAACATGGTTTGGCAGATTTTAATAGTAATATATCTTTTGACAAGATATGTTGAAGCACTTTCTTCAGATAAATAAAACTTGTAATTTGAACGGATCCAGAACTCTAAAAAAAGCCATATTTATTTCTTTTTTGGCCTCTTTCACCACCATCATTACACTGGCACAGTTTTATACCCAGGAAGGTACTGCTTCATTTTATGCCGATAAATTTGAAAGCAGACCTACAGCAAGCGGAGAAAAATATAAGCATTCCAAACTAACTGCAGCCCATAAAACACTGCCGTTCGGCACCATAGTAAAGGTTACAAACCTGAGCAACCAAAAGACAGTGGAAGTGAAAATCAATGATCGTGGGCCATATGTTGCCAACCGGATCATTGATTTATCAAAGTCGGCAGCCGAGCAATTGGGCTTCATCAACCAGGGTCTGGCAGAAGTAAGGATTGCGATACTGAACCCTGGTGACGGCAAGGGTAACCAGTACCGTACAAGCCCGGGAGTTCCTACCGGCGATATTGTAAGTGAAAAAGAATACTATGATTTTAATATTCAGCGTATAAATCCAAAAGGCTTCGGGGTGCAGATCGGAAGTTACAGGGAAATAGTAAACATTGTGAGGTTAGCCGAGAACCTGAAGACTTCGTACCGGAAAAAAGTTACCGTAAGGGTCAGCATCATCGATAAAGAGAAATTTTACAAAATAATCGTGGGCAAGGAGAAAAGCAGACAAAAGGCAGAACAAATAATGAAAAAGCTTATAAAAAGATATCCCGATTGTTTCATTATTAGCTATGAAAATCTGTAATTGCATGAAAATCTTGCTATTCATTGATTTTAAGAAAAATAAAGCCTGTATGTAATGGGTTTAAAATTATTTTTAGTAATATGAAAATTGAATTATTGAGCGATTTTTTGATTCATAAAGAATATTTATATTAATTTAAAGCTGAATTAGTTCATAATTAAATTTTTAATTTATCGCAATGGAAGAATTAGACCCTAAATATGTTAGTTTCTTAGAAACATGGAACGGGTGGATACATAATATCACGTTTGTTTTTGTAGGAATTGCTGCCCTTATAACATCATTCTATCTGGTTAGATTGTTGTTTAAACGTGACCCTAAAGCAAAACATGATTTCATCAACAGTAATGAAATCAATATGTTCTGGTATGCCATGCTAAGCCTTACAGTAGCAGGTGGCTTGTATCTGAACACCGTGGCCAACACCTATGTACAGGAGGAAGTTATGCATTTCATTGTACGGCTTTTCATCACGGCAAGTTTTGCCACCATTTTTGGATTGATATTCAATAGTCTTATCAAGGTTTATTATCCGTTTACGGTAAATAAACGGTTGAATAGACTACGTCACCAGCCAAGGATCAACCCCAGCAACGGTAACAAATTGAAATTGGTAAGCGAAGATGAGGAAGACCAGTACATGACCGATGAAATGATCGAAGACGAGGCGCGCGCCGCAATTGACTATGATGTTTGGCTGGATGAAGAAACCGGCTATACAAAAATTGAAAAGTATGACGGATCATCACTTGCTGTGGAATGCCCTTCCTGCGGTTACCGAACTTTACGTGTTATTGAAGAGCAAATTCTTAGATCGCCAACAGTGGATGAAGAAGGGGAACTTGAAGAATTTCTTTCCTGCTCTTACTGTGGTCATAAAGAACGTAAAATTGTGGTCACACACCGGCTCCGGGCTAAAACGGCTTAAATTTTTTATAATACAGGTATAAAAAATGCTCTCAGAGAATTTAAGAACATTTTTCGTATTACCGCTACTTCGTGAAACTGCGTGTATGTTAATGAACTTTCAGCTTTTCCTTTCGTTTTGTAAGTTGCCTTCTGAGGGCATCCACTGCCATGTCGATCGCTTCTTCAAATGAGTTTGACCGTTCCTTTGCAAATAACTGAGAACCTGGAATGTTAAGCTTAATCTCAACGGTTTTATTCTCCGTTCCTTTATTATTGATTTTCAGGTACACCTCTCCATCTACAACGCGGTCGTAATACATGTCCAGTTTGTTTACTTTCTTCTCAATAAAGCCTAACAATTTTTTGCCGGCATCAAACTTCAGTGAATGCACTTGTAATTTCATACGTCCTAACAATTTAAGTTAAACAATATATTTAGTTATGCTTTCGGGTGTGCCTGATCAAATACTGCTTTCAGCTTTTCGATGGTATTATGTGTATATACCTGGGTTGATGCAAGGCTGGAGTGACCCAGCAAATCTTTTATAGCATTCAGATCAGCACCCTTGTTCAATAAATGGGTTGCAAAAGTATGTCGCAATACATGGGGGCTCTTTTTATCCGTTGTTGTGAATAAAGCCAGAAACCTGTTTACTATTCTGTAAATGTACATCGGATATGTTTTACGTCCTTTGTCAGTAACCACCAGAAAATCGTCTCCCGTATATTCTCCTAACGCTTTTTCCCTGCTTATAGTATAATCATCAATTACCGATATTAGTTCTGCCGGCAGTGGAATAATTCGCTCCTTGTTGCGTTTTCCCAGTACCTTAATTAATCCTTCCTTCAGATTGATATCTGACTTTTTAAGGTGGATAAGCTCCGTGAGCCTGATACCTGTACCGTACAAAAGCTCCAAAACGAGCTTGTTACGCTTCCCGGTAAACGCATCATCCGACTCAAACTGATTGAGCAGACCAATAAGCTCCGTTTCCTTAACAAAGGATGGCAGTTTCTTTGAAGTCTTCAGAGCTGACAGCCTCGCAGTGGGGTCTTTCGTAATTACATCTCGCTTTAACAGGAATTTGAAATAGGTACGAAGCGCCGCCATTTTCCGGTTCACCGAACGAGGGTCCAGTCCATCCTCCATCAGTGATATTATCCAGCTTCTTATCTCATTATGCTCAGCATCTTTTAATTCAATCTCACCCTCCGGCTTTGTCTGTGTCAGAAATGCGCTAAACTGCGTGAGATCATTTTGATAGGAATCGACAGTATGAGAACTATACCGTCGCTCATACTGAAGATATTTTATGAAAGAAGCTAACATTTAAGCCCGTATTACAAAAAAGTATTGTAGTACGAACTTAATGAATTTTTGGGAGAAAAAGAACCGGCTGCTAATAATTCTCATTTGCATACATCTTTTGCCTGTATGCAGCTTTAAGCTTCATAATCCGGTTTTTTATTGAGGGTTTTTCGTAAAAAGTACGGGCTCTGAGCTCCTTTAGCACCCCGGTACGCTCAAATTTTTTCTTAAACCTTTTTAAAGCTCTGTCTATTGATTCGTTTTCTTTTACGTTTATGACAATCATACTTAAATTTTATTTTCAGGAGTGCAAAGTTAGCTTATTAATAAATTATCATCAACCTAATCGTAATGAAATTTACAATACCCCTACTCTTCGTTTCAAATCAGGCCAGAATAGACCTGGATATTACTATTTTTTGAATTTCAGTCGTGCCTTCACCTATCGTGCACAACTTGGAATCACGGTAATACTTTTCAACAGGATAGTCTTTGGTATATCCATAGCCTCCGAAAATCTGAACGGCTTCAGTAGAAACCTCAACGGCAATTTCGGAGGCATAGTATTTTGCCATAGCCGACTCTTTTGTAACAGGCTGATGATTATCCTTGAGCTCGGCAGCCCTGCGGGTAAGAAGTTCAGCAGCTTCGATTTTAGTTGCCATATCAGCAAGCTTAAATGAGATACCCTGAAAACTGGCTATAGGTTTCCCAAACTGATGTCTTTGGCCGGCGTATATTATGGATGCCTCCAGGGCGCCCCTGGCAATTCCCAGTGCAAGCGCCGCAATAGAAATGCGGCCACCATCCAGTACTTTAAGAGACTGGATAAACCCCTCTCCTTCTGCTCCGATCATATTGTCCTTATGCACCCGGCAATCTTCAAATATTAACTCGGTAGTTTCAGAAGCCCGCATTCCAAGTTTATCTTCCTTTCGCCCTGATGAAAAACCAGGCGTGCCTTTTACAATACTAAATGCAGTCATCCCCCTTGAATCTCCCTTTTCTCCGGTTCTAACAATTACAACAAAAATATCTCCGGATTTTCCATGTGTGATAAAGTTCTTGGAACCGTTGATCACATAATAATCGCCATCCTTCACTGCCACAGTATTCATTCTGGCAGCATCCGAACCAGTATTGGGCTCAGTGAGCCCCCATGCCCCGATCCATTCGCCCGATGCTAACTTTGGAAGCCATTTCTTCTTTTGAGCTTCATTTCCAAATTGAAGTAGATGCCCGGTGCAAAGTGAATTATGCGCTGCTACTGACAAACCGATTGAGCCATCCACCCTGGCAATCTCTGAAATTACAGTAACGTATTCCTGATATCCGAAACCGGAACCGTCATATTCATGCGGTACCAAAACTCCCATCAGCCCCAACGCACCCATCTTTCGGAACAGTGGAACCGGAAATTCCTGGGTCTCATCCCACACTCTCATATGCGGCCGTATTTCCTTTTCGGCAAAATCACGGATCATATCCCTGATCATTGCGTTATTTTCATTTACTACTGTAGCTTCTTTACTCACCTTATTTCCAGCTATTTAAGACATTTAGATGTAGATTATTCGCTAAATTAAGGAATACCTGACCTTATACCAACCCGTCCGGTGCAATTGACCGGATTTAACATTTCATTGAAAAGGTGGGAATACAAAGTTTTCAGAATAAATTTGCGATGTTTTTAGAATAACCGGCGAATTAATTTAAAATGTATATAACAGTTGTTGGAACAGGTTATGTAGGACTGGTAACCGGTACATGCCTGGCGGAAACAGGCAATCATGTAAGATGCGTTGATATCGATGAGAAAAAAGTTGAAAATCTGCAAAACGGCAATATCCCGATCTATGAACCAGGACTTGAAATCTTATTTGAACGTAACGTACGTCAAGGAAGATTATCCTTCACTACAAGTCTTGAAGAAGGGGTTAGCGGGGCTGAGATCATATTTTTAGCGCTGCCTACTCCCCCTGAAGAAAACGGATCAGCGGACCTTAAGTTTATTCTCCGCGTTGCTGAACAACTCGGCCCATTGTTGAAGGATTATACAGTGATTGTAGATAAAAGTACCGTTCCGGTAGGAACATGCGAGAAAGTACGTGACAGAATTGCAGCCGGTTCAAACGTGGAATTTGATGTAGTTTCAAATCCTGAGTTTTTGCGTGAAGGCGTTGCCGTTGAGGATTTTATGAAACCTGACCGGGTTGTAGTAGGGACAACGTCTGAAAAAGCACAGAAAATAATGAGTGAGTTATTTACGCCGCTTGTAAGGCAGGGAAATCCGATTTTATTTATGGATGAAAGATCGGCAGAATTAACAAAATATGCGGCTAATGCATTTCTTGCCACTAAAATCACTTTCATGAATGAAATTGCCAATTTATGTGAGAAACTGGGCGCCAACGTCGATGCTGTTAGAAAAGGTATAGGAACAGATAACCGTATTGGCAAAAGATTCTTATTCGCAGGAATTGGTTATGGAGGTAGCTGTTTCCCGAAAGATGTACGTGCATTGGCAAATTCCTCAGATGAAGTAGATTATGACTTTAAGATCCTGAATGCCGTTATGAAGGTAAACTCCAGCCAGAAAACAAAGCTGATCCCCCTGATGAACGATTATTTCAACAACAGTTTAGAGGGAAAAATCATTGCACTGTGGGGCCTGGCATTTAAACCCTCTACAGATGACATCAGGGAGGCGCCTTCTTTGGATAACATACGCATGCTGCTTGAAGCCGGGGCTTCTATTCGAGCGTATGATCCTGAGGCGATGGAGCATGTAAAGAAGATATTTGGCGATAAAATTGTTTTATGTAAGGATGAATATGAAGCGTTGGAAAATGCCGACGCCCTGCTTATCGTGACCGAATGGCCGGTTTTCAGGTCGCCTGAATTTGATAAAATGGCTAACCTGATGAACCATAAAGTTGTATTTGACGGAAGAAACCTGTATGAAACAGATACAATGAAAAAGCATGGTTTCGCGTATTTTAGCATCGGAAGAGCGTATATTTATGAAGAATAAAAAAATTCTTATTACCGGAGCGGCCGGGTTTATCGGATCACATCTTTGCGACCGATTTATGGCTGAAGGCTATCAGGTTATTGGTATGGATAACCTGATAACAGGTGATTTGAAAAACATCGAGTATCTTTTCAAAGAAAAAAATTTTGAATTTTTTCATCATGATGTCTCCAGTTTCGTGTATGTGCCAGGCCACCTGGATTATATTCTGCATTTTGCCTCCCCAGCCAGCCCGATCGATTACCTGAAAATTCCAATTCAAACATTAAAAGTGGGTTCGCTGGGTACCCACAACCTGCTGGGACTGGCCAGGTCAAAGAAAGCCCGCATACTGGTAGCGAGCACATCTGAAGTATATGGCGATCCAAAGGTTCACCCCCAGACCGAAGACTACTATGGGAATGTAAATCCCATCGGACCGAGGGGTGTTTATGATGAAGCCAAACGGTTTCAGGAAGCTATTACCATGGCCTACCATACCTTTCATGGCATTGATACCCGTATTGTACGAATATTCAATACCTACGGGCCCAAAATGCGACTGAACGACGGCCGGGTTCTTCCGGCATTTATCGGACAAGCCCTGCGGGGCGAAGACCTGACTATTTTCGGTGACGGAAGCCAGACAAGATCTTTCTGTTACATTGACGATCTGATTGAGGGCATTGTAAAGTTATTGTTCAGTGATTATACCTATCCGGTAAACATAGGCAATCCGGATGAAATCACGATTAAGGAATTTGCTGAAGAGATCATCAGACTTACGGGTACCAAACAAAAAGTGGTTTATAGGCCCATCCCTGAAGATGATCCTTCGCAACGCAAACCTGATATTACAAAAGCAAAAGAAATTCTGGGATGGGAGCCAAGGGTATCGAGGAAAGAAGGGCTTGAGATTACATATTCGTATTTTAAATCCTTACCGGAGGAAGAACTTCATAAAACAGAGCACCACACATTTAAAGACTATATCAGATAACAATGCCATCAATTTTAGTGACAGGCGGCGCCGGCTATATCGGATCTCATACCGTAGTTGAATTATTTCGGGCAGATTACAAACCTGTGATCATTGACAACTTTTCAAATTCAGAAAAGAGCGTTCTTAAAGGAATCGAAGTAATAACTGGAGAAACCATCTCGCTATATACAGGCGACTGCAACGATGAACATTTCGTAAATCATGTATTTGAATCGGAGCCGGAAATTTCCGGATGCATGCATTTTGCAGCCTACAAAGCGGTTGGAGAATCAATAGAAAAGCCGGTTCAATACTATAAAAACAATATCAGTTCGCTGCTGGTGCTTTTAAGCGCCATGCTGAACTTCAATATAAAAAACCTTGTTTTTTCCTCTTCCTGCACGGTTTATGGACAGCCCGATGATTTACCGGTTACAGAATCATCGCCGGTAAAAAAAGCCGAATCGCCATATGGCAATACCAAGCAAATCTGCGAAGAAATCATTGAAGATACCGTTGTTGCATCCGGGAAAATAAAAGCCATTTCGCTACGATACTTTAATCCTGTCGGAGCACATCCTACCTCACAAATTGGTGAATTGCCGATTGGAACCCCCAATAACCTTATCCCGTTTCTTACTCAAACCGTGGCCGGAATCCGCGAAGAACTTATTATCTTCGGAGATGATTATAATACCCCCGACGGAACGTGTGTGCGAGATTATATTCATGTGGTTGACCTGGCAAAGGCGCATGTAAAAGCACTGGATTATCTGGAAAATGAAAAAAATGATTCCTTAAATCTGGTATTCAACGTAGGTACAGGAAATGGCCATACCGTACTTGATGTGATAAAAACCTTCGAGTTGGCAACAGGTGAAAAAGTAAATTACCGGATTGGCAGACGCAGACCAGGTGACATAGAGAAAGTATGGGCAAATGCCGATAAAATAAATAAAGTACTAAACTGGAAAGCCGAACGATCGTTAAAGCAGGCATTAAACGATGCCTGGAACTGGCAGAAAGTACTAAAAAGCCGTGGAAAGTAATAAAAAATATAATATTTTAATAACAGGCGGAGCAGGTTTTATCGGTTCACATGTAGTGCGCTGGTTTGTTACCACATACCCGGATTATACCATTGTTAACCTGGATAAACTCACTTATGCAGGCAATCTGGAAAATTTACGTGATGTCGAAAAAATGCCTAATTATAAATTTATTAAGGGCGACATTACGAATGTGACATTTATCAATACCCTTTTTAATAATCATGAATTTGATGCTGTGATCCATCTTGCTGCCGAATCTCATGTTGACAGGTCTATTCAGGATCCTTTAAGTTTTGTTACTACCAATGTTTTTGGAACGGTAAATCTTTTAAACGCTGCATTAACCTCCTGGAAAGATCAATTTAATAATAAGCTTTTTTGCCATATTTCTACGGATGAAGTATATGGATCGCTCAGTGAATCGGGCTATTTCACTGAAACCACTTCTTACGACCCTAAATCCCCTTATTCAGCATCCAAAGCCGGTTCTGACCATTTTGTAAGAGCTTATGAGAATACCTACGCCTTACCTGTTGTAATTACAAATTGTTCAAATAATTATGGCCCTTATCAGTTTCCTGAAAAACTACTTCCGTTAATGATCCATAACATCCGGAACAAAAAACCATTGCCGGTGTACGGAAAAGGGGAGAATATCCGTGACTGGCTTTATGTGAAAGATCATGCTGCAGCCATTGATCTTGTGTTCCATCGCGGAAGAAAGGGGGAAACCTACAATATAGGCGGGTTAAATGAGTGGAAGAATATTGATATTGTCAGATTGTTGTGCCGTATTATGGATGATAAACTTCACAGGCAAACCGGAACATCTGAAAAACTGATAGAATTTGTTAAAGACCGCCCCGGCCACGATCTGCGGTATGCTATTGACGCTACAAAGATCAGCAATGAACTGGAATGGAAACCTTCGGTAACATTTGATCAGGGGCTTGAAAATACGGTTGACTGGTATCTTGAAAACGAAGCCTGGCTGGATCGTTTAACTTCGGGAGCATACAAAACGTACTATGACAATCAATACAAAAACCGTTAATATCACCAGATAAAAATACAAAACAGTATTATGAAAGGGATCATTCTTGCAGGCGGCACAGGATCAAGGCTCCACCCGGTAACGTTGTCAGTCAGTAAACAGCTCCTGCCTGTGTATGACAAACCCATGATTTATTACCCCCTCGCTACCTTGATGATTGCAGGCATCCGTGAAATTCTTATCATTTCAACACCGAAAGATATACCATTATTTCAGGGTCTGCTTGGAGACGGGATCCGGCTGGGATGTAATTTTCATTACGAAACACAACCCAAACCCAAAGGACTTGCCCAGGCATTTACCATCGGCGAATCATTTATCGGAAAAGATAATGTTGCCCTGATTCTTGGTGATAATATTTTTTATGGCACTGGTATGGGCCGGCTTTTACGAAACAACAATAATCCTGATGGTGGAATTGTATTTGCTTATCACGTTCATGATCCACAACGCTACGGAGTGGTTGAATTCAATGATAACAAAGAAGTAATATCCATAGAGGAAAAACCCAGGCATCCCAAATCAAATTTTGCAATACCGGGACTTTATTTTTACGACAATCAGGTTGTGGAAATTGCCCGTGATCTAAAGCCGAGCGCTCGCGGGGAGTATGAAATTACCGATGTTAACAAAACATATCTTGAAAATAGCAGGTTGAAGGTTGACATTCTTGGCAGAGGTACCGCCTGGCTGGATACAGGCACATTTGTATCATTGATGCAGGCCGGCGAATTTGTACGTGTCATTGAAGAGAGGCAGGGACTGAAAATAGGCTGTATTGAGGAAATTGCCTACCGTATGGGGTACATTGACGGTGAGAAACTCAGAGAGCTTGCCAAGCCGCTTGTAAACAGTGGGTACGGGAAATACCTGCTTAATATTCTCGATAAATAAAGCAGCTACTCGTGATAAATGACATACGAAAGGGTTTCGCCTACTCCTTTCAGTACGTTTTTATCAATAAGTTCCAGATTATCTTTATGTGTATGGTGAAAATCGCCAAAATAGCCATGTTCCTGTTCATAATGAACAATAATAACCATAGGAATCCGGGCAATTTCATTTACATATTTATGGTCATCGGTGATTCTCGGCTTAATATCATAAATAAATAAATTGCTGTAACCCAGCACATTCCCCCAATCCCATATTTTTTTAACCACTTTGCCGGCATAATCATTGGAAAGGCCTTCAATATGAAACTGGGCATTTCTAGCTCCGACCATATCCACTAGAATGCCATAATAGGCTGAATAATTAGGGATATGCTTGTTTTTTGACCAATACTGTGAGCCCAGACACCACCATGAGTCCAGGTCACTTGGAGTTGGCTTTCTCAAGCCTGAGTTTAATTCGCCCCAGTCCTCACCGTCAAAAAATATAATATCTACTCCTACTTCCGGTTTCACAGGGTATTCGTGCATTATTCTTGCAATTTCCAGCAATACAGCTACCCCGCTGGCGCCGTCATTTGCACCGTCTATGGGTTCGTTTCTGCGGGCCTCGTCTTCGTCTTTATCGGCATAAGGACGTGAATCCCAGTGAGCTGCCAGCAAAATCCGTTTTCGCTTTTCCGGGTAAAAGCCGGCAATGATGTTACGCAGATACAAGATTTCATTATCGAACGTGGTGGCTTCAAATTGCTGTTCTGTAACCTCTGCCCCGTAGCTTTTGAGTTTTTTTACCAGATAGTCTCCGGTGACCCTGTGTGCTTTGCTGTTGGGCACCCTGGGACCAAAATTTACCTGTTTTTCAACAAAATAGAATGCAGAATCAGCATTGAATTCCGGAACCTCAACCCTTTTTTCGGGAAGTTTTGAAACCGTCTCCTCCGGATCGATTGTCTTTCGCTGACAGGAAAATGAAACGACTACCCAGGCAGAAAGTAATAATAAATATATTCTATTCCTCATATGCCCAATCTACTCCTGTTTTCATATCTTTCAAAACAATACCTGATGCTTTCAGGCTTGCCCTTATCTTGTCAACTTTTTCATACTGCCTGTTAAACTTTGCATCCTTGTACAGCTCAATAAGAGGCAAAAGAAACTGACTGATATCCTCCGGTTTTTCTTCTTTTAGCCCGAGCACATTCACTATAAAATCTATATAAGTCTCTTTCAGCTTATCAAATGTCTCCGTTCCTACTTCCGAAAATGACAGCAACCCATTATGCAAGGCGTTTATCCTTTTTAACAGAGTAAACAAATGGCCGATGGTAAGCGCTGTATTGAAATTATCATTCATGGCATTGTGGCAGGCATCGATGATTTTTTGGATTTGGATCACAAGCTGTTCGTTTTCAGGATTTTCCGCATCCGGATTCTCATATTGCATTTCCCGGATTATCCTCAGACCGTTGATCAGCTTTTTATACCCTTTGCAGGCAGCTTTCATCGCTTCGTTCGAAAAATCGAGCGTGCTGGAGTAATGCGACTGGAGCATAAAAAATCGTACTGTCATCGGGCTGTATGGCTGGTCGAGCAATGGATGGCTTCCGCAGAAAAGCTCCTCAGGAAGAAAAGAGTTTCCCAGTGATTTACTCATTTTCTGTCCGTTCACGGTTAGCATATTGGTATGGATCCAATACTTAGCTGGAGTTTTACCGGTTACGCTCACCGACTGTGCGATCTCACATTCATGATGCGGAAATTTCAGATCCATTCCTCCTCCATGTATATCAAAAGTATCACCCAGGTATTTTGTGCTCATTACAGAACATTCGAGATGCCAGCCTGGGAAGCCTATTCCCCAGGGTGAATTCCACCTCATAAGATGACCTTCTGAAGCTTTTTTCCACAGTGCAAAATCAATTGCTTCCTTCTTTTCTTCCTGGCGGTCAAGCTCTCTGCCGCTTTCCATCAGCTCTTCCACCACTCTTCCTGACAATACGCCATAGTGGTTTTTCTTATTATATTTATTTACTTCGAAATATACGGATCCGTTTACTTCATACGCCAGGCCTTCACTAATTAGCTTTTTAACCCATTCAATCTGCTCGATAATGTGACCAGTGGCCGAAGGTTCAATATTTGGCGGAAGAATATTGAATTTGTGAAGCACATTATGAAATTCGTTAGTATACTTCTGAACGACTTCCATAGGCTCCAGGTTCATAAGTTTGGCCTTTTTACTAATCTTATCCTCACCTTCATCTGCATCACTTTCCAGATGACCTACATCGGTAATGTTACGTACATAGCGAACTTTATACCCCAGGTAAATCAGATAACGAAAAACCACATCGAATGAGAGAAATGTACGGACATTGCCGAGATGAATATCACTGTAAACGGTCGGACCGCAAACATACATTCCTACGAAAGGAGGGTTATATGGTTCAAACTTTTCTTTCTTTCTCGTAAGGCTGTTAAATATGTAGAGTTCGCCTGGCATGCGGCAAAAATAACAAAACGTTGCAAACCCACTCAATTATCGTCGAATTGATATGAACAATCTTGTTGAAAACTAAAAAAAAGGCTACTTTTGCAACCACTCTTGACCAGAGGGGACACAATTTGTCCCCTCTTTTGTTTCGGAACTATGGAATTAACGGTTGAAATAGAAAATTTGGTAGAACCTCTTCTTGAAAAAGACCAGTTTCTAGTGAATATTATTCACAAAAGCGGGTCAGGAAGCGGGAAACTTCTTGTATTAGTTGACAGTGATACAGGGCTTACCATTGATGACTGCGCACGTATCAGCAGAAAACTTTCAATTGAGCTAGAAAATCGCGACTATTTTGACTCGAATTATTTACTCGAAGTTTCATCACCGGGTATTGATCAACCGTTACAACTTATCCGGCAGTATCTCAAAAATATTGGAAAGAAACTACGGATTCATATGCTGGATGGCCAGGAGATTGAAGGAAAGTTGACGGATGTGCAAAAGGATTTTATTCGCATTGAAAAAGGTACCTTGTCAGGAAAGCAAAAAATAAACAAGGAAACCCTGACAGTATCATTTGAAAATATCCGGTTAGCCAAAGTGTTAGTTTCATTTAGTAAATACTGATAAATAAAAAAAAATGGATACCCAATTCTTAATCGAATCGTTTGCTGACTTTGCAAGGAATAAGAATATAGACCGTCCTACAATGATCCGCATATTAGAGGATGTGTTCAGAACAATGATCCGTAAAAAATACGGGTACGACGAGAACTTTGATATTGTAATCAATGCAGACAAAGGTGATCTGGAAATCTGGCGCTTTCGTGAAATTGTTGATGATAATTCGGAAGATATCTGGGATTATGATAAAATAAGTCTTTCGGAAGCCCGGAAAATAGAAAGCGATTTTGAAATCGGCGAAGAAGTAGCAGAAGAAATTTCACTTGTAGATTTTGGCCGCAGAGCTGTGATGACCGCCAGGCAAACGTTGATGCAAAAAATCAAAGACCTTGAAAAAGACATCCTTTTTCAGAAGTATAAGGATCTGGTTGAAGAAGTGATTACCGGAGAGGTCTATCAGATTCTCAGTAGGGAAGTGCTGCTTATCGATAATGACGGAAATGAGTTGATCCTGCCAAAAAATGAGCAAATTCCAAAAGACAGGTTCAGGAAAGGCGATTCCATACGTGCGGTAGTGCACCGTGTTGAAATGGCAAACGGAAATCCAAGGATTATCCTGTCGCGCACATCTCCCAAATTTCTCGAACGGCTTTTCGAAAGTGAGGTACCTGAAGTGTACGACGGGCTGATCACTATTAAAAATGTAGTCAGGGAACCCGGTGAGCGGGCTAAGGTAGCAGTAGAGTCATATGATGACCGGATTGATCCGGTTGGTGCCTGTGTGGGTATGAAAGGGTCACGGATTCATGCTATTGTAAGAGAATTGCAAAATGAAAATATCGATGTTATCAATTATACGGATAATCTCGAACTATACATTTCCAGGTCGTTAAGCCCTGCTAAAATCACTTCAATGAAAATCGATGAAGAAAACGGACGAGTATCTGTTTATCTGAAACCCGACCAGGTATCGCTTGCCATCGGTAAAGGAGGGCAAAACATAAAGCTTGCCAGCCGTTTTGTAGGGATGGAGATCGACGTTTTCAGAGAACTGGCAGAGTTTGAAGAAGAGGATGTGGATCTGGATGAATTTGGAGATGAAATTGAAAGCTGGGTGATCGACGAATTGAAACGAATAGGCCTGGATACCGCTAAAAGTGTTTTGGGGTTGTCAAAAGAGGAACTTGTAAGAAGAACTGATCTTGAAGATGAAACAATAGACGAAGTTATAGGTATTTTAAGCCAGGAGTTTGAATAGCAAATTTTTTAAAATTGTAAAAAAGAAGGATATTTGAGTATGTCTGAAGAAAGAACCATGAGGCTTGGACAGGTAGCAAGGAAGCTTAATATTGGGAAAGACACCATTATTGAACATCTGGCTAAGAAGGGATTTGAAATAGATCATAGCCCGAATGCAAAAATATCTTCTGAGCAATACGCGTTGCTGGCTAAAGAATTTGCTTCTTCTCTTCATGAAAAAGAAGAAGCCGAAAGCCTTTCAATCGGAATAAAACATACCGAAAACGTTGTTATAGAAAAAATCGAAAGCAAGGAAAGGAAAAATGTAGATGACGATGAATTTCTTATCAAAAATATCTCTATCGGGCAACAAACCGCGGATGAAGCCGTTGTGGATGAATCTCCAGTAAAGGAAGAAGAGAAAGTCGAAGAGCCGGCCTCCACACAACGACCTGATCCTGCTCTTACTGAAAGCACGAAACTTAAAGGAATAAAGGTTGTAGGTAAAATAGTTCTTTCGGTCAAACCGAAAAAAGAAAAAGAACCTGAGAAGGCAACGAAAGAAGAAGTTGCTGAACCACAAGCTGAGGAAAAAAAGCCGGCTGAAGAAAGTCCTGTTGAAAAGGCAGAAACTCCTGCATCCGATGATATTACTACTGAAGTAATAGAGGCAAAAGCTGACAAGCTAAAGGGTTTGAAAGTTGTAGGAAAAATCGATCTTCTCAAAATGCCTGTCAAAGAAAAAAATAAACCCGTAGCTTCTTCGGATGAGACAGTAGCTCACAGGAAGAAAAAAAGGCCTCGTAAACGAATACCAGGTGAGGCCCAAGGCAGGGCAGCTTATCAAAAGGGTAAAAGGAAGGAGCGTGTTGTTAAAGCAGAACTTACCGACAAAGAAATCCAGGAGCACATAAAAGCCACCCTTGCAAAGCTCCGCGGTGGAGCAAAAAGATCTGCAGGAGCAAAATACAGAAAAGAGAAGCGGGTAATCCAGGCGGAAGCCAGGGAAGAGGCAATACTCCAGGAAAAGGAAGACTCCAAAAAACTAAAAGTTACCGAGTTTATCTCAGCTAACGATCTTGCTTCACTTATGGATGTTGATGTTAATGAGGTAATCGCATCCTGTATGTCCATGGGGATGTTCGTCTCCATCAATCAACGGCTCGATGCTGAATCCATTACAATGATTACTGATGAATTTGGCTTTGATGTTGATTTTTCTACTGCTGAAGAGGAAGTAGTAGTAAAAGATATAGTTGACAATGAGGAAGATTTAAAAGAAAGAGCTCCCATTGTTACCATCATGGGTCATGTTGACCACGGAAAAACATCTTTGCTCGATTACATCCGAAAAACCAATATCATTGCATCGGAAGCCGGAGGTATTACACAGCATATCGGAGCGTATGATGTATTAACACCAGATGGTCATAAAATAGCATTTCTAGATACCCCGGGACACGAAGCCTTCACCGCCATGCGGGCACGTGGAGCTAAAGTAACGGATATTGTAATTATTGTGGTGGCAGCTGATGACAATGTGATGCCTCAAACAAAAGAGGCTATCAATCACGCCCAGGTAGCCGGGGTACCCATTATCATTGCTATAAATAAAATTGATAAACCGGATTCGGATCCGGACAAAATCAAAAAAGAGCTGGCCAATGTGAATATCCTGGTGGAAGATTGGGGTGGTAAATACCAATCACAGGAAATATCTGCAAAAACCGGTGTTGGGATTGATGAATTGCTCGAAAAAGTATTGCTTGAAGCTGAAATGCTTGAACTGAAGGCCAACCCTGATAAACCTGCAATAGGTACGGTGATTGAAGCCTCCCTCGACAAAGGAAGAGGTTACCTTTCTACCTTTCTGGTACAGGCTGGAAAATTGCAGATTGGCGACATCGTAATTGCAGGCTCACACTTTGGCCGTGTAAAAGCCATGTTTGACCACAACGGAAGCCGGCTGAAGGAAGCCGGAACATCCACACCCGTGCTTATGCTCGGTTTGGATGGTGCCCCGCAGGCAGGAGACAAATTCAATGTGATGGAAACTGAACGCGAAGCAAGGGAGATAGCCAATAAACGTGAACAAATACTTCGTGAGCAAAGCATTCGTACGCAAAAGCACATTACCCTCGACGAAATTGGCCGAAGACTGGCGATCGGATCTTTCAAAGAATTGAATATCATCGTGAAAGGTGATGTGGATGGCTCAATTGAAGCCTTATCAGACTCGCTGCTGAAACTTTCTACCAAAGAAATCCAGGTGAATATCATTCATAAAGCCGTAGGTCAGATATCCGAATCAGATGTGCTTTTGGCATCTGCATCGGATGCGGTGATCATTGGTTTCCAGGTACGTCCTTCAGCCAATGCAAGAAATCTTGCCGAAGCCGAAGAAATTGATATTAGGTTGTACTCTGTGATTTATGACGCCATAAATGAGGTTAAAGATGCCATGGAAGGCATGCTTGCCCCTGAAGTGGAAGAAATCATTGTAGGTAATGCCGAGGTTCGTGAAATATTTAAAATTTCAAGAGTAGGTACGATCGCAGGATGCATGGTTACCGAAGGATCCATAAAACGGAACAATCGTATCCGGTTAATTCGGGAAGGAGTAGTCGTTTATTCCGGTGTGATATCTCAACTTAAACGATTTAAGGAAGATGTAGGCGAAGTCAAAAACGGATACGAATGTGGTATCAGTATCGAGAACTTCAACGACATAAAGGTAGGAGATATAATAGAAGGTTACAAAGAAAAAGAAACCAAGCGTACGCTATAGCAAAAGCATTAACTGGTAATCATGGCAGGCTTCATCAGCCTTGGGTTTAAAATCCTTTCTATTCTGAGCTTTATCATGCTTATAGCCGGGTTGTATAAACCCTGGATGGTATTATGGTGGGAAGACCGCCAGTACCGGCTCAAGGTTATTAAATTGTACGGCATTACCGGCGTAGTGTGCTGGCTCATCGGCATATTAATAATCCAATTTACTGTTAATTAAAAGTTTTCCCAACACTAAACAACAGCAAGGCACTTTCTTCTTCAGAAAATGCAATCGTGATATTGATAGAAAAACTTTCCTCAATAGGTACCAGAAAAATTCCGAATCCATATCCCATATGCCAGGTTTCTGACGATTCTCCGCTTTCAAATACCCGCCCGGTATCAACAAAGCCCCTGAGGCCATATCCAAGAGGAACTATGGTGGTTCTAACTTCACCTAATTTCCACCGTACATTCGTATTCAAAAACAAAGCTTTATCTCCGGTAAACCGGTTTTTTCTGTAACCTCTAAGGTGCTGCAACTGCCCCAGGTAATACCTGTAATAATATGGGATGTCGCCGGATGTCGCCGATCCTCCCGCTTTAAGTCCCAATGTAAACGGGCTCTCGTTACGTAATGAAAAAAACTGCTCTACGGTAGCCTGAATTTTATGGTATCTTTTGGTGTCAGTGTTAAGCACCCAGCCCGATTCATGGTTAACAAAGAGCCTCATGCCACGTGTTGAAAGATTTGGCCTGTCTCTAAAATCAAGATCAAGAATTAAAACCCCTCTGGCAATATCGAGTGCCTCTTCGCCTAAAACAGGATCTATGCTTTGTGAAAAAATATTATTTTCTTCAAGCTGCTCCCCGTTGAATTCAACCCCAAAATTTGCAGAAAAATTGCTCCGGCTCCAGAATTCATTCAATATTCCAATCCGTATCAGGGTGGAATTATATCTTGTACGGTAAAACTTCTGACGATAAAGATCATCGTCTTTTACGGTTTCGTTGCCAATACCATAAATATAGTTGAACTTGTTGGGATACCCTAAATGCCCTCCTGTCAGCAAATCCCATGTCCCAAATACATAATGAAATCTGCTGGAATAATCCAGTGTGTAATTCTGCTCCGTAGAAACATCCCCTTTAAATTCATGCTTGCTGCTGAAAGTAGGTTTCCCGTATTTCTGGTTTGTAAAAGTGACCCCTAATCCGGCAAGCAGGCCTTCATCCGAATTATAGCTTAACGTGATGAGCGGAAAGTACGTATTATACTGGAATGCTGTCCGGTCATACACATATACATGGGGATTTCTACTATTTATGATTTTGGTTTCCCGCGACATAGTGATATTGTTATCGCCCTCTTTGTCATATATCAATGTATGCTTGTCCCCTTTTCTGACCTCCGATTCATCAATGATTTTGTCATTCCCATACCCGCCCACCACTCTTGTGAGTATAGAGCGTGAGGCCACACCATGAATATTGAATATATCATCATTTTGTAATCCAAATAGCCGGATCTCCCTGGTCTCATGTGGATAAAATGTTCTTTCATATAATTTGTGCTTGCCTTTTTCACCTTTCATTACATCATACATAGCTACTTCTACCGATCCATCTGCATTTCGTGTTACATCGAAATATTCTTTTTTTCCTGAACCCACAACATCCACCTCCTTTGCGAGCATTTCATAATATGCTTCGGCATAGCCGGGCAACCCGGAAAGGCGTGATTTTAATTTTTCTTCAATAATCTTCCCGGATAAATCATATGTTTCAGCGGGCATAGCCCGTACGGCCTTTTCAATATCTTTGGCATCAATATGCTCCTGTATATACTTGGCTGCGCCTGTCCAGTCGGTCCTTGTCATTTCATTTGCAACCAGTCTGTCGAGGTGCCGGGCCTGCCACATCAGACTTCTAAGCCCTTTTATCCTGTAATCAAAGTTTTCGCCGCTTTGCTTGGCCCATTCACGGTCAGCCAACCAGGGAAGTACGCCATCCCACCTCGAAAATACATGATCCCGGTCGCGTGGCACAGGCCGGTAAATCCTGCCTTTTGATCCCTTTTTGTCAAATCCAGCCCATTTCCAGTTGTCTTCGTGCTTGCCCCAATCACCCACAAGAATGTCAAACACACGGGCTCTTACAAATTCATCGGTTTGAATTTCATTATGGTAGTCATCAAACAGATCGTTAAACATCTTGAAGGTCTTTCTTATCTTGTCTGCGCCGGCAAATGTTTTTTCATTTTTATTATCAGGATTCGTCTGACGGTCTTCCAGCATCCCTAGCATGTTTCCGAATTCGGCCCTGAACGGACCCAGTTTAGCATCGTCAGGCATAACATATAAAACAGGATGTGCGTGCAGGATATTGATTTCGTTCAGTAAAATATCGGCCACTATTGCGCCATAAGGCTGCTGCGTGGTAGTCTGATCCCGGATGATCTCTTCTATTATAGTACCACGCAATTTGAATGGCAAAGCTCTTGCAGGATCTTTATTCACCGACCTGAAAACATATTCATATCCATTACCGCCTTTAAATTTAAGTGATTTTGTTTGCCTTCCACCTCCACGTTCAAAGGCGGATAATCCGTTAAAAACGGTATCAAGGTCGAGAAAAGGAAGCTGAATGGGTTGGATCCAGTCTGCTCTGTAATGTTTACCAAGAAATAATTTCTTCATACCGCCTGCTTCATATTCGGGTCCAGCCACCACCATCGTGTATTTGGGATAGTGGCCTTCCATTCTGGTTACGGCCAGCTCTTTTTCCTTACATGGAATAAACGCCTGGTTTGAAGGGATACCCGGATCATGCGCCTCACATTGATTTGCCATTAGCACCACTTGTTTATGAAAAGCATACCCTGACCCGCTGAGTTTTGCTATGGCAGCCCGTACTTCTCCATTTGATAAAAACGTAAGGGTTATCAAACCCGGGCCGGTATCAGCAAGCAATGCATGGCCACTGCTTGCCACATAATCGCCTTTCTCCGGACTGCCACTATTTATAAAATAATTATCTTTTGCCCGAAGAATCTGAAGATTTTTTTCATGCCCCGAAATATATATTGCCGAATGCAATTCCATAAAATCAAATCCTATTTTATACCTGGCATTACTGAAAGTTTCATTTACAATATCTTTTGCATTTCCCACATTCTGATGAAATGAGGTAATCATACCACTGACAATCGGCACAGGTAATAACCAGCTCTTTAGTGGATAATAACCTCCGTACTTCCCATGTGATAAAATCGGAAAATGCCCTGTAATAAGTATATTCCGATTTCCATTCTCAATGATCCGGTCTTTCATCTCTTCCAGAAAATCACCCATGGTTGCAACGGTACATACCCCATCTTCAGGTTGTGGCTTATCGTATGGGTGGTTAAACCATTGCGAATTGAATGCAATCAAACCAATGTAATTGTTGATTCTGATATATTCCGGTCCTGGGCAGGCATTTTTTAATGGCCATATTACGCGTTTATCATCCCATTTTCTGATTGCTTTTTCAAGAGCAAGTACATTTTTCCATCCGTTTATGCCGCTATTATCCCAGTCGCGATCTCCCGGTATGATGATAATTTTTTCGGCACTGGACCCCAATAAAACTACTTTAAGCCTTTCCGAATACCGGAGCAGGCCTGTGGAATTAGTGATATCACCAGCAAGTAATATCGAATAAGGCGAATCAATATTTTCTAAAAAGGTACGTAGATGTAAGTATGTCTGATCAGCGGTAATATCGACGTTGTTTCCCAAAATTACCAGCCGGTATTCCTGTGCCATACTACCCGTAAATAACAGCAGGCTAATAATTATGGCACCTAAATATGCTCTGAAATTAAAAATCACTATTTTTCGATATAGGATTAATCAAACAACAACAAAAAATAAACTAAGTTTGTTACAAATAGATAATTTTAATCATTTGGCCAAAGTAAAAATCAGTTTTTTTTGCCAGAATTGCGGATACGAATCTGCCAAATGGCTGGGTAACTGCCCTTCGTGTAAAGAGTGGAACACTTTTGTGGAGGAGGTAATCTCAAAAGAGCAACCCGGATCACATTCGTGGAAAACCAACGGATCGCAAACCAAAGCTGTTCCAAAAAAACTATCTGAGATTGACTTTGAAGCAAACTCGCGCATAGTCACCGATGACGTGGAACTGAACAGGACGCTGGGAGGAGGAATTATACGCGGATCGGTTATTCTGATCGGGGGCGAACCCGGCATCGGCAAATCTACTCTTTTGTTGCAGCTTGCACTGACACTGAAGGACAAAAAAGTGTTGTATGTGTCCGGTGAAGAAAGCGACCAGCAAATTAAAATGCGGGCGGTGCGGCTTGGTCTTGATTCTGCTCAAAGTTATTTTCTGACCGAAACAAGTACACAAAAAATATTTCAGCAGGCAGAAATATTAACACCGGATATCCTGATCATTGATTCGATCCAGACCATGCATTCCTCACAGGTGGATTCAACACCGGGCAGCGTTTCGCAGGTACGGCAAAGTGCAGGCGAATTGATGAAATATGCAAAGGAAACTGGAACACCTGTTTTTCTGATCGGACATATTACAAAAGACGGGTCTATTGCCGGACCGAAAGTGCTGGAACATATGGTGGATACGGTGCTTCAGTTTGAAGGAGACATGCATCATGCATACAGGATATTGCGTACAAGTAAAAACCGGTTTGGACCCACTTCGGAACTGGGCATTTATGAAATGCAGGAAAAGGGCCTCCGCCAGGTTCCGAACCCCTCCGAATTGCTAATCACACACAATGCCGGTGAACTGAGCGGATCAGCCATAGGCGGTACGCTTGAAGGCAACCGTCCGTTGCTTATCGAAGTGCAGGCACTTGTAAGTCCAGCCACCTATGGAACTCCGCAGCGAACCTCCACGGGATTTGATGCCAGAAGGCTGAACATGCTACTGGCCGTGCTTGAAAAACGCAGCGGCTTTCGCATGGGACTAAATGATGTATTTCTGAATATGGCAGGAGGCATCAAGGTGGAAGATCCCGCCATCGATCTGGCTGTATGCATAGCCATTGTATCATCCCTGGAAGACATTTCAGTGCAGGAAAAAACCTGCTTTGCTGCCGAAGTGGGATTAGGAGGTGAATTAAGAGCCGTAAACCGTGTTGAAAGCAGAATATCCGAAGCATCAAAACTTGGTTTTAATACAATATGCATTGCTTCCTATGGTAAAAAATCATTGCCTGGCACACCAAAAAAAATTAATGTAAAAACATTCAATAAACTGTCGGAAGTTTTTTCAGAGATATTCGGATAAGAATGGCAAATTGAGTTTTAGTTTACTCACATCCGCAACCGACCATCACCACCCCAACTGTCATCTCGATCCCGATAGCCACGATAACTATCGGGGGGGAGAGAGATCTTTATCAGTAAGAAAATAATGTACATAACGCTCATTATATAAAGATTTCTCATCGCTTGAAAGCAATACGAAAAGACAAAAGAGTGTGTTGGGCAAAGTTCATCTGTAAATTTTCAGGTAATTAACTCGCCGAATCGCTCGTTAAAACCGGCAATTCCCTGCAACCCACCTGTATGAACGGCAACTATCTTAGATCCCTTTTTAAAATAACCCTTCCTGATCTGGTCAAAAATTCCGTACATCATCTTACCCGTGTAAACTGGGTCTAGGGCAATTGAATGCTGCTCTCTGAATGCATTGATAAAATGAATTAACTCCCCGGTAAATTTTGCATAACCTCCGAAATGATACTGCTGCATCAAATACCAGTTATGGTAGAATTGACCTGAATATTCCTTCACCAGTTTATTCACTTCCTCACCCAGAAAATCACCTTTTAAAACCGGAAATCCAATGACTTTACTTCTCCCACGAAGTCCGCATACCAATCCTGCTATGGTTCCGCCTGTTCCAACCGGGCAACATATATAATCAAATATCCCTATGGTTTCATCAATAATTTCTGAGGCTCCTTTCACAGCCAGTTGATTTGTCCCCCCTTCGGGTATCAGATAAAACGCTCCGAATTGTTGCTTCAAATCTGCAATAAATGATGCTTCCGTTTTAACCCGGTATTTTTCTCTTGTCACAAAGTGGAGGTGCATACCTGCTTTCACGGCAAATTGTAAGGTAGGATTAAGCGGCACCACCCGCTCACCGCGGATCACCCCGATGCAAGCAAAACCTGCCTCCCGGGCAGCAGCAGCCAGCGCATAAATATGGTTGGAGTAGGCGCCGCCGAAGCTTAGCAAGGTTTCATGTCCCCTGCTTTTTGCCTCTTCGAGATTGTATTTTAGCTTGTGCCATTTGTTGCCGGAAATCTGTGGATGGATCACATCTTCTCTTTTTATTAAAAATCTGATTTTCTGCCGGGCAAATAATGGATCCCTTATTTCCTGTATAAATGGTATTTTCTTCGGTGTTAAAAGCATGCAGACAAATGTACACTCCCCATCGGAAATTTCTATCTTTGCGCCATGCCTGATTTTCCTCCTATATCAGAAGAGACTTCGCAGGATGACGACCTTTTTATTCATCATCACCTCAGGGTTGATCCCGGTCAGGCGCTCCTGCGGATAGACAAATTTCTGATGGACCGGTTGCCTAATGTATCACGCAGCCGGATTCAGGCCGCTGTAAAGGCCGGTTTCATTAAATTAAATAATCAGGAAGTAAAAGCCAACCACAAAGTGCACCCCGGCGATGAAATAAAGATATACCTTCCGGTTCCTCCCAGGGATACGGAACTGATACCCGAAGATATCCCGTTATCCATCCAGTATGAAGATGACGAACTGCTGGTGGTAAACAAGCCAGCCGGTATGGTAGTGCACCCCGCCTATAATAACTGGACAGGGACTCTGGTAAATGGCCTCGCCTACCATTTTCAGCATCTTCCCACAATGAAAAACAATGACGGTCGGCCCGGATTGGTACACCGGATCGACAAAGACACCTCCGGATTGTTGGTAATTGCCAAAACAGAAATGGCAATGTACCACCTTGCAAAGCAATTTTTTAATCATACCATCGAAAGAACCTACTATGCTATTGTGTGGGGTGCACCGGTGGAAGATACCGGAACCATTGATGTGCACCTTGGCAGAAGCCTTAAAGACCGGCGTGTAACGGCTGCATTCCCCGAGGGCGATTTCGGGAGGCGTGCCATTACGCATTACAAGGTTTTGAAACGCTTGCGGTACGTTTCACTCCTGCAATGCAATCTTGAAACAGGCAGGACACACCAGATCAGGGCGCATATGAAATATATCGGGCATCCGCTTTTTAACGATGCCACCTACGGCGGCGATCAGATTCTGAAAGGAACTGTTTTTTCCAAATACAGGGCATTTGTTAAGAATTGTTTTAAAATCATTCCCCGACAGGCACTGCATGCAAAAACCCTGGGATTTATACATCCGGGCACAAACGAATATGTTAAATTTGACTCGGAACTCCCTGATGATTTTAATACTGTACTTGAAAAGTGGGAAGATTACATCCAATACCATTAAATGTATATATGATTTTTAAAATTTGGTACGGAACCCTTTTGCATTACAGTAATACAAAGATTCATATATTCAAATAGAAAAAATCAGGAACAGAATAGGGATTATAAATCCAAGGGCGATATAAATGGCGCCCCTGTCAGCTACTCCTTTTTTGCCCATTACAATAAAGAATGAAGTGAGCGCCTGAAATATCAATGCTGCTGCATAAATATCAGAGAACCACATCCAGCTTTGCAAACCCGCCCACTGAAAAGACGGTTTCGCTGCCGGTTTCACCGGACTGTGATTGATTGATCTTGGCGGATAACTGCCCACCAAGCATAAGGCCTGCCACTACTAAAATAATCCCGTTTATGTACATTTCATGTCGGATAAGAAAAATAATATACTTACGCTAAGTAATACAATCCGGGATTAAAATGCCATGTGTTTACTCATATACAGGAATGATATTGATCAGCACCGGATAACCTATGTGACTACCGCAGTAACCTCTACTTCAACCATAAATTCCTGATCGATCAGCGATTTCACTTCGATCATACTTGTTGCCGGCTTTATCTCCTTAAAAACCTCATAATGTGCCTTCCCGACTTCATCCCACCGGCTGATATCTGTCACATACATTCTTGTACGGATCACATCTTTCAATGTGGCGCCGGCCTTCTTCAGGTTACTTTCGATTATCTGAAAAATTCGCTTGGTCTGAAGATACGGATCCTTAGGTCCGACAATTTTACCGTTCTTCACAGCTACGGTCCCTGAGATTTCAATTATATTGCCAATTCGGACGGCTCTCGAATATCCTACTATATCTTCCCATTTTGCACCGGAGGCTATATTTTTTCTGTCTGTCATAATCTTATGATTTATTTTCTAAATTCGCTCCTTACATTTTAAATCCTAAAGTTAATTAAATGAAATATATATGTGTTTTCTGCGGATCGGCAACAGGCAATCGTCCGCAGTATATTACCGAAGCCGAAAAGCTTGGAGTAGAAATGGTCAAAAATAACATTCATCTGATTTACGGAGGCGGCAGCATCGGACTAATGGGAATACTGGCAGACAAAATATTGGCGCTGGGCGGAGAAGTTACCGGTGTAATCCCACGCTTTCTTACTGCAAAAGAAGTGGATCACAAAGGCATTACAAAGTTGATCGAAGTAAACTCCATGCACGAACGAAAGCAAATAATGGCTGAACTGGCAGACGGGTTTATTGCTATGCCCGGTGGTCTCGGGACGCTGGAAGAACTCGCTGAAATCCTAACCTGGGCACAACTCGGACTGGTTCAAAAACCAATTAGTTTGTTCAATGTAAACGGTTATTACAATCCGTTAATATCCTTATTTGACACCATGGAAGAAAGCGGTTTTCTGAAAAAAGAGAATAAAAATCTTTTACTTATTGACGACGACCCGAAAAGGTTGATCGAAAAACTCCGTGACTACAAACCTGTACATGTAGAAAAATGGTTGCACAAAGAACAAACATGAGAGTTTTCCAGGACTTTAGAAGAGATATGTGTCTGTTAATTTAAACCTCCAACGCTTCCTGGTATTCCTGACTTCATCGCCTTTTGAGAGTAAATCAGCTAAATCACAATAGTAGGTTCTAATAAAAAATATAACCAATTGAATGCCCGGATGTATAACGCTTTTTGGTGGTGAATTCAGGTAAAAGCTTTTTTTTATATTCATGAGTTCTTCCGACTTGTTAATACTCCAAAGCACTGCAGGGTGTAACAGCCGGAAATGTGCCAACTATCCGGCAAACTAAAGACGTGACGGTTCGCACATCTCAATCTGAACGGGGCTGGATTCGGTGCGGTTTAATTTCGGGTTTATATGAAATACGTGATACACAAGCAAATATACTTCTCCAAAAGCTATGGTGAAATAAAACAAATAAGACCATCACGGAGGCAAATGGTTATCCAGCTCCCGTATCCCATCATAATTATGGTCAAGCAGAATATCCCGCTCCTCTTCTGTACTGGCCCGGTTCCATAGTTTATTATAAAATGTTGCTCACCAGCCTGGCGCTACTTCAACTTCCTCTCCCTCCCGGGCTGTTTTATTCGTTTCCTCATGGATTGCTTTCTTGAGCGACAGCAATGAATATATGACGACTATCAACACAAATACCATTAATATCAGCACTGAGAAAATGGCCATAACCATAAACTCCTGGCTTATAGCTCCTCCTTCGTTACCCAGGGCAGAAGTTATGCCCGGAAGCATAAAAAAAATCATAAAAGCTGCTATTGAATATCTCTTTTTCATAAAATGTAGTGTATTACTTAATGTCAGTTATTCTTCTATATTTATATTGTTTTCAGGTTTATCTTCTTCCAGCGGCAGGTTTTTCATCTTGTTAATAAATCCTTTATCCAGTCTGAAAATCCAGACGATCACCACAAAAAAAAAGATTCAGCGATATAATCGGTCCGATTTCTATATTCTTTATCCCTTCTAAATAATGCTTAAACATGCTGCAAATTTCAAATTAATCCGCTGAATTATCAACTACTTTAATATTTGTACCTAATCGCTGCAAATATGCAATCAATGCTACAATTTCCATCTCTCTGGCAACTTCCAGGCCGCCAGCTTTAAGGTTATTTACAATTTTATCCTCCTGTCTCAGCAAATCATCATTTGCAATCTCTTCGTACCTGGCCTGATACGGCACACCAAGCTTGCGCATTGCTGATATACGACATGTGGTCTTGTCAAGGTTAACAAAGGATTTCACTATCTTATTGTCATAACTGTATCTTTCCATTCCCATAAAGCAGATTTTATTTTAGGATTAAGGTTAGGTTAATGTTAGGTGTTAATTAAAAGTTTGAAGTTAGAAAAATGAACCATATTCTCAAAATGATCTTTATCAGATTTTTATCTATTTTTTCATGATTTTATTAATCATTATCTTTACTAAATCCGTATAGGTGAATCAGTAAATAGGTGATCTTCGTAATCTTGATGTACTTATACATTATAATTGTATTAATATCTCTTACTTTACCGGCTGCATGAATAATTTAAAAAAAGCACTTGTTGCTGTTATTATTAACTTCTTTTTATTGATTTCGCCAGTGGCAGATGCACAAAACCGGCTAGGGTTCAATTTGCCAGAGGGTAAAACGAAATATACGGTACCCATAGAATTGATTGATAACCTGGTAGTGGTAAAAGTGATTTTGAACAACACCCTGCCACTAAAATTTATTGTTGACACCGGAATCCGAACTGCCATTCTTATGGAAAAAACATTTACCGACCTTCTCAATATTAATTACTCGCGAGTAATTGCCATTCCGGGAGTAGGCGGAAAAAAGCTTATTGATGGGTACATTGCTACGAATGTATCATTGGATATCAATGGACTTAAAGGTACAGGTCATGCCCTGCTGGTGCTTGAAGAAGACTTGTTGCAGTTAAAAAATTATCTCGGTCATAATATCCACGGCATTCTTGGTTATGAACTTTTCAGCCGGTTTATCGTCGAAATCAACTACCAGAATAAAACCATGACGTTTTACGAGCCTGAGGCATTTGCAAAAAAGAAAATTAGTAAAAACAAAAAGTATTATGCAATGCCCATCACGATAGAAGATACCAAACCCTATTGTATGGCACGCGTTGTGTTTTACGACGGTAACGAGGTCGAAGTAAAGCTGATGCTGGATACCGGCGCCAGCCATGCGTTGATGCTGCATGAGGAATCGAGTGATAAAATCAATATACCGGATAAAAAAATCAGAAGCCACCTGGGCCGCGGACTTGGCGGTGATATATACGGTGAGATTGCAAGAGTACAAATGCTGGATTTGGATAAATTCCAGTTTAACCATGTGATTGCCATTTATCCTGACAAACAATTCTATGATCAGGATTTTCGGAAAATATACAGAAACGGCACACTGGGTGGAGGTATCTTCTACAGGTTCAAGATCATCTTCAATTTCATGGACGGCCATGTTTACATGAAAAAAAACAAAAAATATAAAGACCCTTTCAACTATAACATGAGTGGGATCACTGTAAAAGCCCAGGGGCTGTATTTAGATACGTTCGAAATTGTGGATGTGCGTGCAAACTCCTCTGCACATAAGGCAGATATAAAAGTAGGGGATAAAATCATCAGAATTAACAATCATCCGACACATAGCCTGGAACTTGCTGAAATCAACGGCGTATTCAACTCCAGACAAAACCGGACGATCAGGCTGGAATTATCACGTGACGGTCAAATTATCCGGAGAAAATTCAAGCTGGCACAAATTATCTGAACCTACTGCTAAAAATCCTTTTCCCGGGCAAAGTACAAAAATCCCGGTGCAGGAATTACCGTCCAGAGCGCCAGCATTAATAATGAAAGCAACATACCTGCCTGCGTACCAAAAAATTTATTAAAAACCGCCCCGGTATAACCCAGCAGCGCCGAAATATCCATTTTGAGGATAACCAGAATGCGGGAGAGGTCGATCGGATTAAAGATAGTCAGGACCAGTGCAAGTTTTTCAATGGGGTAGTCCTGAAATATGATCAGCGACAATAAAAACAAACCGTCATAGATCACCGCCAGAAATAACCAGACCAGTATCGCTATACCAAACCCCTTTATCGGGTTTTCGTTACGCACAGTAATCATAAATGAAAATCCGGTAAAAATTAAGGTGAGAAATACTCCGGAAATAAGCAACACACTGAAATTCCATATTTCTGCAGAACGAAACAATCCGTATATAACAAATGGAATGCCTGCTCCGAGCAAAAAGCTCAATGAACGTTAAATAGACAAACCGAGATACTGGCCGGCAAAGATAGATGTACGCCGTACGGGTTGTGCTAGCAGCAACTCAATAAATTCCCTGGAATTATAGTAATACATGATTCCGAAAAGCGTGCTGATAAGCGGACTTAGGATTATAATGATGTTCATCATGCTTATCATGGCTTTAGAGAGGTCTCCACCCAGGTAAAGTAAAGAGATACTGCTTATGAAATAAAAAAGGAAGTAAATCAGACTCCACCTGCTTCGTATCAGGTCAAAAAAGCTGTATTTAAGTATTTTAAACATAATTTTCCTTTTCCAGAATCATAGCAATGGACTTCTCCAGACTTGTGGGGTCATGTTTTGATTTCATTTCTTCCGGTTCTCCCTTAAAATAAATTTTTCCTTCCAGCAGAAAAATTATCTCATCGGCCAGCTCTTCGACCAGGCTGATGATATGTGTGGTAAACAACAGGGTTTTTCCCTTTGCCCGCTCCACCCTGATAAGCTCTTTGAGGTGCAGCAAAGCCACGGGATCCAAACCAACCGTTGGCTCGTCCATAATAATCAGCGGACTGTCGTACATAAAAGAAAGTACCACGTTTACCTTCTGACGAGTAACACCAGAAAGATTACGAAGCCTCTTTTCAAGACACTCTTCCAGCTCAAATATTTTGATAAGATGATTTTCATCTGTTGATTCATTACGAAGATCCTTAATCATGCTTATAAGTTCGGTTGCCAGCAGGTTTTCAGGAAACCTGGCAATCTGAGGAAGATAGCTGATTTCACTCCGGTAATTCCACTGGTTTTTAATGCATTCCTGTTTTATCAGAATTTCTCCCTCATCCGGTATGACCATGCCAAGTATGCTCTTGATCAGGGTGGTTTTACCGGACCCGTTGGTTCCCAGAATTGCCGTGATCTTTCCGGGCATGATTTCAAGTTCAATACCCTTCAGCACCTCATTGCTGTTAAACGCTTTCTTTAATCCATGGATCGTTATTATCTTTTAATTTTTCTGATCAGTGGTTTATCATCCGTAAGCGTTTCGGGTGTGAAAATCGGGGTTACGGTTTCCGCAAAGTTAATCAAGTCTATAAATAAGCTTCGTAATAATACAATAGATGTTGGAACAAGTGATACAACGTGCGAAAAGAGTTTAATCGGGCGATAAGGTATGTCCCCGATGCCATCATGATCCAGGTCATATCCTGAATACGCACTCCAGTAGTTACGAACGTATTCATTGGGGTTTTTAGCCGAGTTGGTAATCAGATCGAAGGTATTGCTGATAAAATTGTTAGATTCAAACCTATTGTCAACGCAACTACCCAGAATTTTTAACGCCCAGCCATTGCGGATAAAATCATTGCCGACAATATTCATTCTGCTCGCGCTTTCAGCATATATGCCAATCGTATTTTCAGAAAACAAATTTCCTTCAATAACGCCATCTGTAATTTCTTTTAGCAACAGACCGTAGGAAGCGGCACCCCAGTTGCGGACAAAGTTATTTCCCTGCATCCGGATATATTTCGAAAACATCACCGCTACCCCCGCACCATTCGACTCGAAATGATTGTTAATGTATTTGTCGACGTCAGAAAACATGAAATGAAGCCCATACCTTAGATTGTCTTTGCTTATGTTATTCACGATACTGCTACTGTCCACAAATTCAAGATAAATCCCATCCCGGTGATTGATCACTGTATTGCCTTCGATATGAAGATTTTTACAATACCAGGCATGGATGGCATTGCCTGAAGATATTTCCTGTTGCACATCGCCTTTAATGTAATTATCTTTTACCAGGCAGTTTTTTGAATTTTCAAGATAAATACCAAAAAACGTGTTGATGAGCCTGTTACCTTCTATCCGTATGTACTGGCTTTTTACGATATTGATAGCCGCCCGGTCTTCGATATAGTTTGTGCCAATATTCTGGAACTGTATCCCCATTATAACAACACTGTCAGCCTTAACGGTGAATATTTCGTATTCATTGTCGCCGTCAATTTGCTGAAAATCAATACCAATAAATACAAGTGGCTTGTCAATAACGATATTCCCTTCTTTGTAGAGTCCACTTTCAATAAAAATGGTATCGCCGGGTTGTGCTTTTTCTATGGCAAGGGTTATAGATGGAACGGGGCAGGAGGAACATACATTGATCCTGCCTGCCGCCGCCATCAAGGGAAGAGTGAGTATCAACCCTGTTATCAAGAATTTCAGCATTACTAAATCGTTTCAGACAAAGCTGAAATTACGACTAAAGCGTTCTGAAATATTCCAAAATTGCTCTTGCCTGCTCTTCAGTCAGGTTCTGGTTAGCCATTGGTGCGCCATTGAATTTGATGAGCAGGTCTCTTGCGGCTTTATTTTTTTGTACCATTTCTTCCGGATTGAGGATCATGTTCATGATCCATTCCGGAGATCTTCTTTCCAATACACCATTCGGTGCCGGACCGATAAAATCTTGATCCTGCTTATGGCATGCCGTACACATTTGGCCATATATTTCTTCGCCTTTTTTGACAAGGTCTGTATCGATTTCGCTGCCTAATTCTAAGCTGGAAACCGGGCCGATACCTTTGTCATCCATTGGGTCCACTTCTTCAGCTTTTTCCACCATTGAATTTGGGGGGGGAGCAGCTTCGCCTTCCGCCGATTCCTTACTGCCGCCACCACAACTAAACGTCAGCAGTGCACCGCTTAGGATCATTCCTGTAATTCCGAATTTTAATATTTCTTTTTTCATTTTCTATGATTTTTTTACCCCTGCAAAGGTAATTATTCAATAAGATTTGGCAACCCTCCAAATTGATCATTTAATGCATCCCAGGCAGCAAAAATTCTTATCATCAGCCCGGATCGAATCATCATCGCAAACTTCACTGCAATGCGCACAGCGTATTTCAGTATCTACAGTTTTTTTCCCGGTGGTAAGCATTTATTATTTATTGGAAACAAAGTTAAACCTAAAATTATCATAAATGTAATGACGCCTGCCTAGTGGGCAGGCAGATGAAAATAAAAGCATTCGTTATTTAATTTTTCCTTCAGACCGGAATGGCAATCAGGTATTTTTTGTTGCCCCTGACCGTAAGTTTATCCTGCCTCAGCCATGGATTATACTTCTTTAACTGCTTGTAGTTTATACCCAGTTTTTCTGAAAATTCAACAAGATCCGGAATCGACTCCGTAACCTCTACATATTCTACATTATATGGGTTGTATAAATGGTCATCACTGATTTTGAAATAATAATTTTCAGGATTTTCAATGATCTCTTTAATGGCAAGAATTCTGAACACATACCTGGAGGTTTCCGAATTCAGGAGAAGGTCGTAATACGAATCAGTTTTCTGTTTTTCGATTGCATTTTGGATACCAGTCATTCCCCGGTTATAGGAGCCAGCTACCATGGTCCAGTTGCCGAACTTTTTATACGCTTTTTTCAGGTATTTGCATGCAGCACGAGTGGATTTGACGGGGTCGTAGCGCTCATCCACCTCCCGTGTTATTTCAAGGCCCATCTCCCGGCCGGTAGATTTCCTGATCTGCCAGAAACCAACGGCATTTTTAGGTGAAGTGTCATTCAAAAAATTGCTTTCAATAGCGGGCAGGTATTTAAAATCATTGGGTACGCTTTCTTCATCAAGTATCCTTTCTATAGCAGGAAACCACCTGTGTGCCCGTTTAATAATAAAAATCGTGTTGTTGTGCCAATACGTATTTATATGTAATTCCCGGTCCAGCCGTTCCCTGACATCGGGTTCGTCAAGGGGCACTTGTTCGCCCGCAAAGGTTAGTTGCTCAGGCAGGGTAATACTTTTGGCAATATAATTTCCGAGTGCTATACCCTGACTTGTAAATCCGGGAAGCTGCTTGTCATCCGGTTCGTTGTCACGTGCTTCGTTAAAGGCAATGTAACCTAATAACGTTACCAGGCTTAAAACAGAAAGATAATCGGATAATTTCAAGGTTAAAAGTTGGGTGAGAGAAGATACTTCTCATAAAATTCGTTGATAACATCTACGGCTTCGGCCGGGTTTTCCACGACGTTGAACAGGTTCATGTCCTCGGCATTAACATTGGCTTCTTTGGTAAGTACGGTGCTTTCAATCCAGTCTATCAATCCGCCCCAAAAGGCCCGTCCTACCAGCACTATAGGAAACCTGCCTATTTTCTGGGTTTGTATAAGCGTCAGGGCCTCAAAAAATTCATCCAGCGTACCAAACCCACCCGGCATAACGATAAAGCCCTGCGAATAGCGAACAAACATTACTTTCCGTACAAAGAAATAATCAAAATCAATCCGTTTATCCGGATCGATATAAATGTTGCTGAACTGTTCATGTTGAAGTTCAATATTCAGGCCCACAGATTTTCCCCCGGCTTCGCGTGCTCCTTTGTTGCCGGCTTCCATAATACCTGGGCCTCCGCCTGTTATGACGCCATAGCCGTGTTCCACAAGTTTTGCACCAATCTGTTGTGCAATCAGGTAGTTTTCCGAACCAGGCTTTGATCGCGCCGATCCGAATATGGTAACACAAGGTCCGATTTTAGCCAGTTTTTCAAATCCCTGTACAAATTCAGCCATTACCTTAAATATCACCCACGAGTCGGTGCTCTTGATTTCCGCCCAATCCTTGTCTTTAAATGCCTGCCGGATACGCTTTTCCTCATCAGGTGATATCTCAGCTCCGTTCGGTCCATTGTTCAATATATCTTTATTCTCATTCATGACATTTTAAGTAGGTTTATTCAAATTTTTAGAAAATTTTGTTGATTCGCTACGAAAGAAGCAGATTTTCTAATGCTTCTTCCAGATGATTAAAGTTAAATTCAAATCCATCATCACGGATTTTTTCTGAAGATACACAGTTTCCGCCGGTTACCAGCGACGCCATTTCGCCCAACATCAATTTCAATACAAAAGAAGGTACCTTAGGCATAAAAAAGGGTTTTTTTAACACTTTTGCTATTGTCTTCATAAAATCGGTGTTCATTACAGGTTCGGGAGATACCGCATTATAAACGCCCTTCAGAGCTGTATTTTCAACCGCATAGCCATACATAGCTGCCAGGTCATCCGCATGGATCCAGCTAATTACCTGATTGCCGCGTCCCAAAGGCGATCCGATACCTATTTTTACAGGTCTGGCCATAACTTCCAATGCACCCCCGTATTTGCTTAACACCAGCCCGGTTCTGAATTTTACCACCCGCATACCCAGTTCTTCGAACGTATCAGCGGCAGCCTCCCACTTTTTTACAAGGGTGGCAAGAAAATCATCTCCAAACCGGCTGTCTTCCTTCACTACAATGGCACCGGTATCATATCCATAGTATCCCGTTCCTGAAGCAGATATAAATGCCGCCGGTTTTTCATCCATGCCTGAAATTACATCTTTAATAAATTTTGCGGTGTTTACCCTGCTGTCTGTTAACAATTTTTTACGGCTTTTTGTCCATTTTTTACCTGCAATGCTTTCGCCTGCCAGGTGAATGATAACATCAACATTTTTAAGGGCAGCATCCTCAATATTGCCAATGGCAGGATTCCATGTGAAATAATCGTACGAACCTGCTTTGTCATGCACTGATCTTGACAAAATCCGAACCCGGTGACCGCGATTGGCCAGCAACTCCGAAACAGAAATACCAATTGTTCCTGTTCCTCCTGTTATTAAAATATTTTTACCCATTGGCCAGATATTTGTTGAATTATAAAAATTGTATGTTTATAGTTGCTGAACAAAATAAATTTCAAAGTTATGCGAATTGTAAACGGTTTCATTAAAAAAAAGGTTTTGTGGGTTATTGCTGCGATTATAATTCCGACATCCGGTAATGCGCAAATAGTCAGGAACGAATCAGGCAACATCAACGCAACAAAATTCCATGGATTCAGTGTCATAATCAATGACACCCGTGACAAAGTTCTTGATTTCTGGGTTGAATATGCAGGAGAAATGGCAAAATTACGTCGTAAGCGTGATTTTTATCAGATGGAAGAATTTAAGCTGCCGGAGGCATTTTATCCGGAAGCCATGTATTATGTACGGATAAACGAAAAAGACAGCCTTGGGACAATATGGATAGCTCTTGACCCCGGTACGCTGCTGGCTGGTGAAGAAGGTGAAGAACTCGTAAATACAGCGTTAAGAACATTTATGGAGAAATTGCCGGCTGCCTACCAGGAAGATTTAATCCGGAAGAGGATACGCGAAGCAGAACAGGCCATTGCATTTACCGAAAAACAACAACGCACCCTGGTTGATGATGGCGAAACTTTTGAAGGGCAGTTGCAGCGCGCAACAAACGAACGAGAAAGAATGCTAAAAATGCTTGAAAAACTGGAACTTGAAATTCTGGCATTGAATCAGCGAATCGAAAATACCAGGGTACAGATAGAACAGATAAATACTGACCTTGAAAAAATGAAATTTGTAGTCAAAAAATACCAGGAAGAATTAAATAAAATCCATTAGTCAACGCATTACGTCAAAGTAGCCATCCAGAGTGAAAAGGCCGCGAATGCGCGAATAAATTATGAAATAACGTCATTACCCGGTTTACCCGACATGATTCATCCTGGCGGGTCCGGGTAATCCCCCGACAAACCAACGTCATTACCCGGTTTATCCGGGTAATCCCCTAACGACACACTGGTTTCAGTTTATTCAACCCCACTACCTGTATAAGGAGATTACCCGGCATCGCTCCGCGATCCGGATAATGACGACTTTTTTAAGAGGTTTGGAGTCGCTGCGCAATTCCCCGCCTAGCGGAACAGGCGGGAAATGAAGTCTGATGGTGTGGCTTGCTTACCTAAACTCACTTGTGACACATGCAGGGCGCTATCAATCCTGGGGTAATTCCTGACACTGGCAATAGTGTGTAACCCGGTTCGTACCTATTCTTCCTGCCCGCCATCATTATTTTTTATGTTCGTACACCACAATTTTCTTCCTGTTGATACCCCCAACCACCAGTGAAGTATCACCTTCAAAATAGAGCAGCGATCCGATTTGTCCCTGAAACCACAAACCGCTTTCAGGAGGCAACAGCACCTCAAATGAAGATGAAGCTCCTCTGCTCAATAAAACGAATCCCTTATTTGCATCGTAGTAACCCGTTGATACATCGTAAGAATGGTCATTCCCTGCAATCAGCACATCGGGGTAGTTGTCGCCATTAAAATCACGAACCATCATTTTTGTGATGGGGGCAATCTGTAATTGCATCGGTAACTTCTCCCATCTGAAATCACCATTATCGTTCCATAATATGAAACTGGATGTAGTATTAACATGGTGGTGATACTTTCTGTCCGCTACCCATCTGGATTCACCCAGTATATCATCTATGGTGGCATAGCTGAATAACGTATAACTGTTAAACATCCTGCGGAAAAAACGCGACTGCGCCGCAAGTTCATCGAGGTAGTTTACCGGGTATTCTTTCATTATTCCGTCAGGATCTTCCCAATATCCTGTAATGAGAGGAACAATTGTACCATTTTGGTCTAAGTCAATGGAATAAAGCTTCATGGGGTATTTATCACTAACATGGAACCTGTGATTTTCACCAAGATTACCTACGATATAGTCATCGTCTCCGTCCTGATCAAAGTCGCCGGCTGCCAGCGCATACCAGATACCATGGTTTTTTTCAATTACAGGAATAGTCTCAATACGTAACTCCTTTCCCTCTGTATTCTTAATAACTGCCAATGAATTCCATTCTCTTGTTATTAATAAATCTTCCCAACCATCGCCATCGTAGTCGCTCCAAACAGCATCGGTTACCATTCCCAGGTCGAAAGTAAATGCCGGATCAGTTGAAAATTTTCCATTTGTGTTAATTAGCACATATGAATTCGGAGCAAGCGGAAACATCTCTCTTTTAACCCGCGCACCAACAAACAAGTCTATGTCGCCGTCATGATCAAAATCAAACGGCTTTACTACGGAAGCGGGAAACGGAGGTAACGGAAGCGGAATTTTTTTAAATGTTCCTCCCATGTTTTCGTACAGGTAGTGTATATAGTCCTCTGTGTTTTCATTTGAATATCCACCGGAAAGGGCAATGATATCGTTATCACCATCCCCATCTATATCCAGAATAACGAGGTCGGATTCCATACATTTCTTACGGCCTGTGAGTCCTTCGAATGCGGCTGTATCAAATCCATTGTTTTTTCTCAAAAAGACCGTAGTTGGCAATTCACTGGTTGCCCCTATAACCATATCTTCCCGGTTGTCACCATCCAGATCTCCTTTGGCCATAATTGGTCCGATCTGGGAAAATTTATGAGGAAGTATATTCTGATCCAGAAAGAAATCAATATAGTCTATTTGCCTGTGTGTATAATTTATGACATCGTCGCGTTTTACAAATAAAAGGTCTGCGTTATACAGAGGGTATTTCGCATAAGCTTCAGTTTTGGATGTCATCTCATTGATTTCAATTAGTTGGCCGGCCTTGACATTTTTCATTATTGATATGTTTTTACCAGTAGGCCAGGTTATTTTTATTGAATCAATAGCCGCGTTCCCCGGGAGGCCAAAGTGGATAATCGGGTCAACTGAAGAAGTATATCCTCTTGATAGAAAGTGCTCATAAAACTGGTATTGACCATTATACCAAAGCTCAACCTTAGCACCGAGTGCCATCGTGTTTCCTTTTTTTCCTTTCAATCTAATCCGTATGTAATTTGCCTGGTTGTCTGCCCGTTCAATGGTGTTATTTTTATAAACAAATGCCTCGTCATTCAAATTATTTACTACATAATCAAGATCACCGTCGTTGTCGAGATCAACAAATGACGCCCCGTATGAAAATGACGGAATATCCATGCCCCAGGCTTCGGTCCGGTTTACGAAACTGAAATCACCGGTGTTTTCGAATGCATAATTCGATATTTTCGTAGCTGGAATCCGGTTTATAACCATCCTGTCGGACGCCACGTATCCGTGTACCTTTGCTTTGAATTTAGTGTAATCCTTATCGGTTAGATCTTTGGGAAACCCATTGGTGATGAGCAGGTCTTTATCGCCGTCGTTATCGAAATCGGCAAATAATGGAGACCAGCTCCATCCGGTCTGGTATATCCCCATCATCTGACCTACCTCACTGAAGGGCAGCATTTCTCCATTAACGAATCCATTATGCAAGTGAAGCATATTTCTTACGTATTGGCGTTCATATCCATATTTTTCGTCATTAACATAAAAAAAATAACTGTTACCGTTAATGGTTTGCTTCTTTTTGAAATACGGTTCAGGATTCATATCAAGCGACATGATGTCAGGATTCCCGTCGTTGTTCACATCGGCCATATCGGTGCCCATTGAAAATTTTGAGTTGTATGAAAGGTATTTCTTTGACTCATTACGAAAGGTACCGTTGCCCTGATTTATATATAAAAGATCATTTGAAATGTAGTCATTGGCAACAAATATGTCCGGATACCCATCTTTGTTCACATCACCAATGGCTAGACCCAGGCCAAATCCCTCATAAACAATTCCTGCTTCAATGGTCACGTCAGTGAAACTGCCATTCCCGTTATTCCGGTAAAACTTGTCGTTGTTGATAGCCGTTCCGTCATCTATTTTAGGAGTGTGCTTTCTTGAAACCTCTGGATCCACCACGTTATTAAGAATATACAGATCCAGGTCACCGTCCAGGTCGTAATCAAGAAATCCGGCATGGATGGAATAGCCTTCATCCGCTATCCCATAGGCTTCTGCCATTTCCCTGAACACCGGGAAGTCTTCATCACCTGATCCCTGACTGACCCATAATCGGTTTTTACGTTTTACCGGATTATTATCAGCTGTTGCAGTAAGGTAAACATCAAGCCATCCATCACTATTAATATCAATCATTACTACTCCGCTATACCACTGATTATTGGAAAGGCCCTCAAAACTGGATGTTACATCTTCAAATTGAAAATTTCCTGAATTCAGATATACCCTGGTTGACACCATATTGCCAACGAATATGATGTCCTGCAATCCGTCATTATTCAAATCTCCAATGCCCACACCCCCGCCATTGTAAATATATTCGTTGTTTAATATGTGGAAACTGTCCGTTTCAACGATTGAATTAGAAAAACTGATCCCCGTCAGGTCAGCGCTCAACCGTTGGAATCGTGGTGATGAATCTGAACAGGAGATGAGCAATCCGGCAAAAAAAATCAGTACGTACTTCTTCATTGATATTTGGAGTAATCAAAAGTCAAAAGTCAAACATAAAAACAAATAAAAAAAGGTTCAAATTGATTTATAAATGAGTGAAAATGGCAGGACTGTCTCAAAAGTACCGTCATTCTGACCGAAGGGAAGAATTTATATTCAGTGTGTACTGATTGTTTGAGATTCTTCGGTTCCTCAGAATGACGGTTTATTGATCTTTTGAGACAGTCCCGGGAAGTGTTCCAATCTGGCGCAAGTCTTAGCATCGGCCTACGCCTTCATATCAAATCAATGTCAATCAGTGAATTCAGTCCGGCATAATTTCTGGCACCCCACTCTGGCCCCACTCTGGCCCAAGTCTTAACATCGGCACCAGCGTTGGCCCAATTTGTGCCCGTTAATTCCATAAATAAAATATAAATACATACATATATACATCAAAT
>JADFHN010000049.1 GCA_022567155.1 Bacteroidota bacterium | reverse complement strand
AATAAATTGGAGTTTGAGCGAAGATTCAATTTAGCCAATTATCACCTTAATTAACTGTAAACTTTCAGATTGTTCATTTGACGGGACAGATTCCTGATTTTTTCAATACTGTGGTATCGTGTCTACTTGTGGTATTCCGTTTGCATTTGATATAATATTCTACAAACTTTAAAATTGATAGTTGATTGACAATAATAATATCAGCATTTCATTAATTTAAATTATATGACCCAATGAAAAACAAACTAACACTCATTACCCTACTGCTAACAGGAGGTTTAGCCTACGCCCAAACCATGGGCACTATGACCGACTCACGGGATGGCAAAACGTACGAAACCGTAACCATTGGCAACCAGGAATGGATGGCAGAAAACCTAAATTATGAAATGAGTGGAGCTTATGCATATAAAAATGATTTAAATATTGCCAGAACCTATGGCTTACTATACACTTGGAGAGCTGCTATGAAAGCGTGCCCGACAGGCTGGCACCTGCCCTCTGATACGGAATGGAATATTTTGGTAAATCATTTTGGCGGTGGGGCGCTAAAAAGCACCAGTGGTTGGAAAGAGGGTGGTAACGGTACCAATTTCAGTGGTTTTAATGCACTTCCTGCGGGCAAGCGTCTTTCCAGTGGTACGTTCATTGAAATTGGCTTGTACGGTAATTTTTGGTCTTCTACTGAGTTGAGTAAGAGTGATTTTGGCCATCATGGTTTTATTAAGGATATTGTTTGGTACCGTAGTCTGGGCAATAATTATGTGTACCGCAACGATAACAAAAAGGAGGTTGGTCATTCCTGTCGTTGCATCCGGAATTACTAAACCCAAATGATCCTGGACGACCGCTTATAATTCTTTGCAATAACCGCAAATCAAATTATCTCTACTTTGCAGGATTCCATTTTGATTAGAACGAATATTTTTTGAATTTTAAACTGCAATCATAATTGTAAGCTCTGGAGAATTTTAAGTTTTTTCTGATCTTGTGTAAGAATCTCCGGGGTTCTTTTATTTAAGGCATTGTTTTGAGTGAGTTTGATTGAACGGCAGCCCCTACTTTCGAATATGGAGAAACCAGTCGTATAAAATGCCTGAATCATAGGCTTCATCCCAGCAAAGGTGACCGGTGTTGGAATACCTGGTGAACCTGACATTGCCACCTGCTTTGCCCAGGGCTTCCACCATTTTCTCTGACTCGGTTATTGAAACGGCTTTATCCTCTTCGCCATGAAACACCCATGTGGGAATATTTCCGATTTTGTAAGCCTCCTCCGGGTTGCCACCACCGCAAAAAGGAGCTATTGCAGCAAATCTCCCAGGTTCAGCGGAAGCCCATGACCATGTGCCGTACCCACCCATACTAAGTCCTGTCAGATATATCCGGGAGGTATCTATCCGGTAGATTGCTATGATTTCATCAAGCAAAGCGCTTAATTCACTGGTGGACCATTGCCTTACCTTATCGGATAGCTGCGGAGAAACAACAATAAAGGGAAAATCATTGTTTGTTTTCACATTTTTAGGAGGACCATGCACGGTCACCAGCGCGATGCTGTCACCGCGTTCGCCCATACCATGAAGAAATAAAATGAGCGGCCACGTGGCAGTTTCATCTTTACGGTAATTTACCGGGGTATAAACCAGGAATCCTGTCAGTGTTTCTGATTTAAACGAAAGCTCTTTTGCCACCTGTTGACTGTAGGCATGGATTGATGTAAATAACAACACCGGAACAAACACAATAAACAAAAAACAAGTAAATAAGCCTTTTTGTATGGCAGAAATTAAATAGGTAAGTGTTTTCATCGTTAAGTAACTTCAATTACCTGGACCTTTGGTGGTGGCGGCACTTGCTTTTCACTTTCTTTACCACAGGAGACCAGCACCAGTGCAAAGCATGTGGCGAGATACAGACTGCTTTGCTTCAGCCATATTGCTGTTGTATTCATACTATCAGGAATTTAGAATTTCCTAAAATAATTTTAATTTCCTAATAATGAAGTGATCAGGGTTAAATAATTTTCTAAAGGCCATAGTGATCAATCAGATAAACAAGCGCTGCCATTGCTGCTGCCCCCATTTCAAGTTCTCTCTTATTCACCTTATCAAACGTGTCAATTGCGGAATGATGATAATCAAAATACCGCTGTGAATCCGGATAAAGGCCAATCAATACCGACCCCTGTGATCGCAATGGCCCGATATCGGCACCTCCGCCACCCTTGAGAAAGTCGTCCGCATTGTAAGGTGTAAACAGGGATTTCCATGACATGATTTTATCAAGTGTTTCGCCCTCAGCATCAATGGTAAATCCACGGGGTGTAAAACCACCACGGTCAGATTCTATACCGGCAATATGTTTTTCGTTATTCTTTTCAGCAAGTTCCGCATACCTGGTTCCGCCCCTCAAGCCATTTTCTTCATTCATAAACATCACTGCCCGGATGGAATGAACCGGTGTCATTCCCAGCGCTTTAAATATTCGTAATACTTCGATCGCCTGTACACACCCGGCCCCGTCATCGTGTGCGCCGTCGCCGTTGTCCCAAGAATCAAGATGGCCGCCAACCACGATGTATTCATCCGGGTTTTTACTTCCTGTAATTTCTCCTACAACATTGTAGGATAGCACATCAGGCATCATTTTACAGTGTGTTTCAAAGTAGAAACTCAAACCGGGGTCATCTTTAAGAAGGCTGCTAAGTAAATCGGCGTCGTTGGTGGAAATGGCGACAGCCGGTATTTCCGGCACTCCATCCTGGTAGTGCGTTGCCCCGGTGTGTGGTACATCATCCTTCGACAATGTCATCGATCTGACAACTACGCCTACGGCCCCGAGTTTTGCTGCCTGCACCGGACCACCACCGCGTTGATTTACCGCTCCGCCATAGGCTCTGAATGTATTAATCAGGGTGGGATCGAGCGGACGGTTATAAAACACTATTTTCCCTTTCACCTCAGATTCTCCCAGACTAACCAGTTCCTCAAAATTCTGCACTTCGATAATCTGAGCAGAAATTCCTCCTATACCGGTTCCGATGGAGTTGCCTAAGGCACAAATATTTACTTTAACAGATCCGATTTTTTTGCTGTTGACAATTCTTCCTTTTTCTACCTCTCCGCGAACCCAGCGAGGCACCATAACGGGTTGCAGAAAAACCGTGTCGAAGCCAAAATCAAGCATGACCTGCCTGGTGTATTCAACAGCCGCAGCCGCCTGCGGCGATCCTGCGAGCCTACCGCCAATCTGATTGCTTAAATATGCAAGAACATCATAACTGCGGCCGTTTGTCAGCGCTTCGTTATAGATTTTACGTATGACCACTTCATCAGATTGAGCATACGAAAACAGCGAGGTTGTCAAAAACAATAAAATTGTTATAAGTCTGTGCATCATGAAACCTGATTTTGAAGTATCAGCTAATCTAATACATGCAGCTAATAATTGTGAATAATGACAGAAGAATGTTGTTCCTGTTTGCTTAGATGAGATAAACATCCATAAGCTCCCAGATCAGGTAAAAGAGATAGGCAATGATGAAGAAATATCCGATTCCAGGGCCTACTTTCCACTTTCTGATCCAAAAAGTAAAAAATACAACTAATACAGATATGAATAGAAAAATGATCGATCTATCAAGGCCTTTTTCAGATTCTCCAACCAGTACACCTCCGGTATAAATGATATAGACCAGCCAGGGCAACCCCAAACCAATGAGAATGTCAAAAATATTTGATCCTACCGCATTGCTTACGGCCATACCGCCGCGGCCTTGCTTGGCTACAATCACAGAAGAGATCATGTCGGGTACAGATGTACCCACGGCCAGCACGGTGAGTGCAATTATAAGTTCAGGTATATGAATGATTCTGGAAACGCCAATCGCACTTTCAACGAGTACCCAGCATAATGCGGCGATAATGATAATGGAGATGGCGAACATGGCAAAATAATACCGGGTAGGAGGAAAAAACTTTTCGAGAATAATATCAAGGGGGATAAGTATTCTTTTCCACCCCGTTTTTAATTCCACATCAACAGTTTCTTCTTCATCAATCTGGTCCTGATCGACATAGGGGAATATCTTTCTCCACTTGACCACTGCAAATACATAAACCACATAAAACAAGATCATTAACCCTGCTTCAAACTCTGTAACAAATCCATCCCTCAACACGAAAAATAATGCAGCAATTGACAACGTGTAAAACAACATATCCCGTACAATTGGCTGCCATGACAGCGTGGCAGCCCGCACAACAGCGGAAGCCCCGACTATCACCAGCAAGTTAAACAGAGCCGACCCGACAATGGTGCCGATACCTATTATACCGTGATCGCCTGGAAGCGCCAGCGAAATTATGGCTACAAACAGTTCGGGTGCGCTTGATCCAATTGCCATTAATGTGGCGCCGGCCATATCATGCGACATATTGAATCGCTTTGCGATTTTGTCAAGCGAGGGTATAAAAAACCTGTCACTGACTTCGGCAAGCAGGTAAAATGAAATAATTAATGCAAAAAAATAACCCAGTAACGCCATCAGGTCATCGAATCATATCGGTTAATTTATTGAAAATAAAGGGGCTGCAAGCTAACTATTTTATTCTAAAAAAAGTGAATAAAATCCGGATAAACATATTGTGCGTCCATCCGTCTTTGTTTCGTGTAGTGTAACATCTTCAAAACAACTCCGTAAACTCTGGAATAAAAAAATCAGAACAGGAAGCCAAGCCTGATATAAAAACTGGTTCCCTCTTCTGATCCGGCAATATCAAAGGCTACAACGGTGGCACCATATGGCGCTAACCACAATCCTCCTCCATAGCCTCTGTGCAAAGAATTTGAATTCTCCCCTTCCATCCAGACACGGCCAATATCATAAAATCCGGTCAGCCCCACCTTCATGGGTACCACCCTGCTTCTGATCCTCGCCAGATGGTATCTGACTTCCAGGTTACTGAATGCACGGCTGTCGCCTATAAAGCGGGTTTTCCGGTATCCTCTCAGATGCAGTGGGCCGCTGAGTATCTGCCCCTGGTAGTATTCGTATGTTCCAAAATTATGGCCTCCTTCAATATGAGCAGCCAGGGTGAGTTTGGAAGGGAGCCGGAACGTGTAATAAAAAGAAGCACCGGACTGGAAACGGGTAAATTTATTGGAAGCAGTGTTCAGGCCAACATAACCCCGTAGATCCAGGTTCCAAACCATACCTCTTTCCGGAATCACCCTGTTGTCGCGGGTATCCAGGTCCAATTTAAATACGAGGCCCTGATAGGTTTTCCAGCCAAATATGGTAAAATCGCCCGTTGTTTCAGCGTAATCCAGGATAAAACGATCTTCGCCATTGTAGTCATCTTCAGTTTCGAATGCCTGCCAGTGCGCTCCAAAATGCATATTTGCTTTAGTGCCAAGTTGTTTTGACAAAAGAAATTCAGCAGAATATTGTTGAAAACGTACCCGATAATATTCAATGGAGGTTTTTACATTTTTATTTTCAGCAATATTCTGGTCAAATTCAGAATTATTTCCAAGTCCGAAAAAGTTTGATGTAAAATTAGGGGACCGCGCAATCAGGTTTATCTGCAGATCAAGTTTTTTAATCACATCGGTATAAGTGCTGAGGTAGGTGAAGACAAATGAATAGGTAACCGGCGCGATGCTTCCCAATAAAAAATGCCTGGATTTAAACGGTGTTTTACGAAAACCATGAGTTGTGGCAATAAAACCGCCACCTAAAAACAATTTATCATCCACATTGTAATTAAGGAAAACCAGCGGTGCAGTGAAATTGTACTTAAAATCATTGCGGTTATAAAGGTTTACCAATGGATCATTTGAGGTTTTGTTTCTGCTTTCTTTTCCCAGCATTAGATCCGTGTTTACCCGGGTATCGTACACGATTGTTTTTTTCAATAATCCTTTTACCTTACTACTGTCTGTGATAATATCTTTCCCCGGACCTCCGATCACTCTTATTTTTATTCCTTTATTCACATTTCCACTGATCCTGAATTCGTCGTCACCTTTAAGCCCGTACAACCTTATTTCTTTTGTTTCGCCCCGGATAAATGTACGGTCATAAATAAGCTTCGACTTTTTTTTCTTATCGGTCATTTTATAGACCCGCACCCGTGTTTTAAGGTCATCAAGCCGATCTACTCTAAAATATTCTTTCTTAAAAGAACCCCGTACGTTCACAATTTCCGAAAGAAACCTGTAATAATCCAATGTCCATTCATCAAGCTTGGCTCTTCTTACCTTAAGTTTGGATATTACTTCCTCACCTACCAGCGTATATACCGGTTGTTCCCAGGTACTGATAGCGTCTTCAATTACCTCATCGGTCATGTTTTGCTGCAGTTCGTGTACGGCTGTACGCCAGTCTTCCGCATCCATTTCGTTCAGAAAATCACGGTCGAAATACCGGGCATTGAACATATATCCCGCAGGGTTTTTCAGGTTGTCATCAAATCCCTGAAATTTGGGTATCGCCCATTTTCTCTTTGCTATACTCATCACAAGGCCTTCGCTTACAAAAAAGGCTTGGTCACGGTCGCGCGGAATGGGCCTGAATAATTTGCCTTTCCCCTTTTTATTTTTAAAACTTGCCCATCTCCATTGGTCATCGTGGCGGTCCCAGTCGCCTATAAAGAAGTCAAAAAGACGCGACTTTAATACCCACTGCTGGTCAACATTGTTATCGTTATCTTTATACAGTTGCTCAAGCAAATCAGCCGTATTATATATATTTTTTGAATTACCAAAACTATCAATGTCTTTGCGGTTTCCTGCGGGTCTTTCTTCAAAAAGCACCAGAGTATTTGCGAAATCGTAGCGGTAGAGTCCAAACCTGGGGTCGTCGGGTATAAAATACAATTGTGGATTTGTGTGATATATACCGGCCGCTTCCGCCAACCGGGGCACGACAAATGCGCCGTAAGGATTGGAAGAAGAAATCTGATCCTGCACAATATCGGCTGCAAAGGTCTCTCTGAAAATATCAGGAATAATTTTTTCAACATATTTTTCGATCGATCTGATCACGTATTGTTTGCCGTCGGGGTTTTCGAGCCTAAGCGATTTGGTTTGCATGCCGCCGCCACGTTTCAATATAGTCAATCCGCCTTTTACTTTACCGATGTCAAACACAGGTACTTTTACCGGCGCTGCCCACACATCCCGGTAATTTGCACCGACTAGCCAGTATTTTGATGGTTTCACGATGTATTGCCGGCTGGCAACAGTGGTTACCACGCTATCTTCAAAATGAGTGGTTTTTACAAATTCTGAAATCAATACAGGTGGTTTGTATATTTTTTTCATCAACTGCTTTTGAAAAAGCATACTGCCATCCGCATCCCAGAAAGAAACCTCTACTTTCCCGTCATCAAAAAAGTCGAGCCGGGCAAACCCAATGGTTTCTTTAACAAACTCTGAATACCCTTTAAGTTTAACATGCGTATGCTTTGAACCAGCCCCACTTACGATATAATGAATACTGTCTTTGTAACTATACTGAAGGTTGTGTTCATGCCCGGCCACATGTATAAGGTCAGGGTACCGCTCGAAAAGTTCAACCAATTTGTCCCGGAAAGTTTTATACAACGGGTTGGCAATATCCTGTAAACTGCCAATGTATTTTCTGTAAAAGGGATACAGGGAACCGACAACCGGAAGAGGTATGTACAAATTGTCGTTGACATCGGTTAAAGGAAAAAGATGATTTTTCAGGGTGGTTACACCACCGTGAATGCCATACGAGAACATTGGATGATGCGATGCTACAATTATCTTTTTACCTTCATTTCTGCGTAAAATATCTTCGGTGAGGGTTAACACATCATAAGGCGTTTGTGCCTGACATCCCTGTTCTTTCCGGGGTTTGCCCCATGGGTGAAGAATCCACTGAGTATCAATAATTATCAGCACCAAATCATTTGTAAGTGGTATTTCTACAGGGCCCGGGCAACCCTTGTCAGGAACGTAAACATTTACACTGTCCATGTAATTTTCTACAAATTCTTCCTGGAAATAATTAGTATATACTCCGTTCTTTTTCCCCTTTCCCCAGTCGTGGTTCCCTGGTATTATAAAAACCCTTCCGGCGGTGTTTTTTGTAATGCTGAGTTGTCCTATAATGATTTCCTCGGCAGTTTCTCTGTACGGATCGTCATACGATGGCATTCCTTTTGGATAAATATTATCTCCCAGAAAAATGACGGTGCTGTTCCCGCCCGCCTGTTGTAGTTGGGATTTAAGAAGATTTATCTGTGGTGAGTTTATAACCGAGGGTTCGCCGGCGTCACCGATTAGAAAAACCGAATATCGGGGTTGTAAGGATTGGCCTACTAAAATGGTAATGTCAGCCAGTAATAAACAAAGAAAAAGGAAAGTGGGTTTTAAATAAACGGAGATCATCTAGAGTAAGAAAATATTAAAATGTTAGCTGGTTGACCTCGCCCTTCATTTGAAATATAAAGGGTGCCGTCGGAGCTAAAACAAATTCCCTCGGGCTGTCTGAAAATAGAAGGATTTAACCTGTAGTACTCCACAATATCACCTTCACGGTTCAGAACCAACAATGATTTGCCGGTATGAGCAAGAAGATAAATACGATTGGTTAAAGGATGTAAGGCAATGGCAGAAGGCCTGAAATTAACGTTTTTAGGGAGTTTAATATTATTTTCCGATGCAAATTCCTTTATTTTTTTTATGCTGACAACATACAAAGGTTTCTTTTTAAATATTTTTCTTTTCAGGTCATAGGTAAATACCGACCTTCCCTTTCTCTTATCCCTTCCCAGATTACCGTCAGCTTTGCAGGCAAACAAGAGGGCGTGGTTTAGCGGATCATATCCCAGTCCTTCCACATCATTTTTCTTCGATAAGGGGGTTTCTATTTTTTTTACCTTTATTTCTTCAACAGGTGCTTCAGGATATTTGAAATGAAATACGCTTCCATCACTTTTTAATACGTAAATCTTCCCATCAACATATTCCACACCTTCATAATCACCTTTTTTTCCAAATTTCAATTCCCTTTCGATATTGCCGTTTTCAATGTTTATCACATAAAGAATCCCATTTTCATCCTGTACGGCAACTAAGTGGGTATCATTCACACAACTTAATCCGGATATCTCAACCAGGGATTGTGGAAGCCTGAATGAACGGTCTGACGCATCCAGCTTATATCCGGAATGCACATACATTTCAGATGTATACATTTTTTCATAATACGATTTTACAGCATCAGTGCAACTTGTATGCAACGCTATAATAATGGTGAAACCGGCAATCTGGCCATAAAAAAGCATTCTGTAAAACATTGGTTTGCTTTGAAATGCACAATGCATCAAATTATTTCCTAATTTTAGGGAATAAAAATAACAATTTAATGCATATAGATTCAAATATTTTAAATGAAACAAGAAAACAAGTCGAAAAATTATTTAGCGGTCATTATTCGGATGATTTCTGTTATCATAGCTTTGAGCATACAAAGGAAGTTGTAAAAGCGGCCATTAAAATAGGAGAACGCTCGGAGTTGACTGCCGAACAAGTGGAGCTGGTAATTCTGGCTGCCTGGCTTCATGATTCCGGTTATTCCAAAGGAAGTACCGACCATGAAAAGGAAAGCAGGAACATTGCAAGAGAATTCCTTCAAAGCAAGGGCTTTCCTGAAGAGAAAATTGCGGTTATCGAAGAAGCCATTGAAGCCACAAGAATACCCCAAAGGCCGAAAGACATTATTGGCGAAGTGTTGTGTGATGCCGACATGTATCACCTGTCAACAAACCAGTTTATAAACCAGTCTCTGCTGCTTAAAAAAGAAAATGAAGCTGTTCATGGCAAGACCATCGATGAAGAAAGCTGGATGCGTGAAACACTGAAATTTGCAAATCAACATAGCTACTTCACTAATTACGGTAAATACATACTGAGTAAAAAGAAGAGTAAAAACGTTAAAAAACTTAAGAAGTTACAGAACAAAACGGGCCCCGATAAGTATATCGACCAGTTGGAAAGCGAACTTGTTAAGCTTAAAAACAAGCTGGATCAGGAAAGAGAGATCAAGCCAACCCGCGGTATTGAAACCATGTTCAGAATCACGTCGCGTAATCACCTTACCCTGAGTGGTATGGCCGACAATAAAGCCAATATATTGATATCGGTTAATTCAATCATTCTTTCCATTGTGCTTACCGTGCTGTTCAGAAAATTCAATGATGCTCCATTTTTGATTATTCCTGCCTTTGCCCTAACTGTAACCTGTCTGGTAACAATCATATTTTCTATTTTAGCCACAAGGCCTAATGTATCCTCAGGAAAATTTACCGATGAGGATGTTAAAAACAGGAAAACAAATCTGTTGTTTTTTGGCAATTTCCATGGAATGGGCCTCGATAATTATTTATGGGGAATGAAAGAAATGATGAAAGATGGCAATTACCTGTACAGCTCACTCATCAAGGATATATATTATCTGGGGGTTGTGCTGGGCCGTAAGTATAAGCTGCTGCGCATCTCCTATACGGTTTTTATGTTTGGATTGATCATTTCTATCATTTTGTTTATACTGGCTCAGATGTACCCATGGGTGTTTGCCGTTACGTAGCGATCATTTCAGACTCCTCCTTCTTTTTCAACCATAAATAAAAGTGCCGTTGCGCACGGATTTCAGGGGTTCCGTTTTTACTTAGGATCACATTGTTGTTCAACTCTTCATCCAGGATTCTCGCTTTGGTGTTGTCGTGCAATTGGAAAGCGATATAACTGATCACTTCTTTTTTCAGGCTCTTGTCAAGTATCGGAAAGATCACTTCAATCCGGTGATAAAGATTGCGTTGCATCCAATCGGCAGAGCCCATATAAACTTCAGGGTTACCTCCGTTGTGAAAGATAAAGATCCGGGAGTGTTCCAGGTACCTGTCAACCAGTCTGATCGCCTTTATTTTATTCCCAAGTGGTTTTATGCCGGGTTTCAAACAGCATATTCCCCTGATGATCAGTCTGATGTTGACTCCTGCCAGTGCTGCTTCATAGAGCCGGTCAATCATCTTTTTGTCTTCTATGTTGTTTAATTTGAGAAGGATATCTGCCTTTTTTCCTTTTTTTGCATTTTCGATTTCCCGGTCAATCAAGGCATTAAACCTGTCCGTCATATTAAACTGACTGACCAGCAACCGGTTTAACTTTTCAATGGGTTTGCGCCTGTATATGTATTTGAATACGGTATCTATTTCTTTCGTTAGTTCCTTGTGTGCTGTAAGAAGGCCGTGGTCGGCATAGATACCCGCAGTTTTTTCATTAAAATTGCCGGTCCCGAGATAGGCATACGATTTTATATTACCGTTTTCATCCGTTTTATTTACCAGAGCCGCTTTGGCATGCACTTTCAGCCCGGGTATGCTGTATGTGATCTTCACTCCGGCTTCTTTCATTTTATTGGCCCAGCGTAAATTATTTTCTTCATCAAACCGGGCTTTCACTTCAATAAAGGCTTTTACTTTTTTGCCATTCCGGGCCGCACTTATCAGGGCATTCACAATAAATGAATCGGGGGCTACCCTGTAAAACGTTGCCTTGATCTCAAGTACATTCGGGTTAATAGCCGCTTCATTGAAAAACCGGAGCACATAATCATAGGAGTGATATGGAAAGTGAAAAAGAATGTCCTGCTTGTCAATTTCATTGAAAATGGACATACTTTTGTCTAACAAATGTTTTCTTATTGCCGGCCAGGGCCGTATGGCAATCTCAGGATCTTTCGGATTAGGTAGCGTAAACAAATCATGCAGATTATGGTACCTGCCTCCGGGTACAAGGTCTTCATCCCCGGTTTCGGTGGCTTCCATCATCACGTTCAGCATGTCAAAAGGCATGTTGCTGTCATGCAGCAACCTGGAAGGAACACCCACATTTCTTTTTTTTAATTGCGTTTTAATTTTTTCAACCAAATCGCCGGAAAATTCATCTTCTATCTGAAGATCAGCGTCGCGGTTCAGTTTCACGCAGAATCCATCCGAAACGTTATAACCCGGAAAGATGAAAGAAAGATTTAGCCGGATGATGTCATCGAGAAAAATAAAGTACGAGGTATCGTGCTGCTGGAAGTGATAAAAACGGTCGAGTGGAGGAACAGGTATATTTACGTATGCATAAAATAATTCTCCCGATTCGACGGAAGTGAGCTTAAGCATAAGATAAAGAGCCCGATTGGCCAGAAACGCCTTTTCATCTGGTTTCAGAACCACAGGCTGCAAATAAGAAAGTACCCTGCTTTTAAAATAGGAGGATAAGGACGGGCCGGCTTCATCAGGGATTTCATCTTTATGGTACGCCAACACGATGTTATGCGCCCGAAGTCCGGGCAGGATATTCTCTGTTAATATAGTGCCAAACAATTCAAGTTGCCGGTGAACACGCACTTTTATTTCTTCGAGATTATTGTCGGGGTCTATATTTAGTTCTTTGTTGATTCTTTTCTTGTTGAGCGCTTTGAAACGTTTCAATCCAGCCACCCTTACACGGTAAAATTCATCCAGGTTCGAGGAGTAAATGGCCAGAAATTTTATTCGCTCATAAAGCGGGAGCGATATATCGGCCGCCTCTTCAAGGACTCTCCCGTTGAATGACAACCAACTAAGATCACGGTTATTATATGGAGAATATTTATCCATTTTTTAAGCTGAAGTTAAGATCAGGTATGCTGGTAAATATAAAACAGGTTGATATATTTTTCATTATCACGAAACCAGGTTTCACCAATATTATTATAACCGAAACTTTCTTTAAGTTCCAGTTTATCAAAAAGATCCTGTGAAAATAGCATGGGCTTTTCAAAATTACGGTATTGGCTTGTCATTCTTGCAGTGATATTGAGCATATCACCGTGGTAAGCCAGTTCCACTTTATATTTGCCAACCTCAGAAATGATAACCGGACTGCAATGAAGCCCGGCTTTGAATTCGGATACATGATCATATTTTTCTGAATAATAGTTACTCTTTTTACTTATTAACTCATGAAAAGTGTAAAAAAGTTTGATACAAGCGGTATTTCCTTCCTTATTCTTTTTGAGTTTCCATGAAATGCTGGCCTCATCGCCCATAAACTGGTAAAGTTTGCCGTTATAAGGTAAAATGAGTTCGGAGAGATCGGAAAAAAAGTCCTGCAAGAATTACGACATGGTTAGCGGGCCCCTTTTTTCCGCAAGTGCAGTGGAATCATTAAGATCAAGGAACATGAAAATCCGGTACTCTTCTTTAGGTTGAAGGTATCGTCCGGGAATGATTTTCAAAAACTGACCTGGACCAAGAATACGTTCAATATGAATCAGGACATTGATTAAAAAGGAAGTAAAAATAAGTTATTGATAAATCGGAAGTGAATCCACCGAGGTGAGGTAAGATTTAAGGGTATCACCCAGCTGGCCGACGGGCAAAATTATATTGTATCCGATATAAACCAGAAGCACCATAATACTGATAAGTGTAAAGTAGAATATCGTTTTAAACACGATCGCAACGCCATGACTATGGCGTCCAATTCTTCCAAGTGAAAAGAATACCTCGAATAAACCTGTGGAAATACCTAAGAATACTCCACCAAATATAAAAAAGAGCAACATATCTTGGGAATCGACAAAATAATTTATCTGGGATACACCTGTAATCACATAATCCACGCCATAATTCCTGTTAAAAAAACAGCAATGTCATGCTGATGACCCAGATCACCGTGATCATAAATATTTTGAATACCTGATGACGAAAATTTATGCGGTGTATTTTCATAAACCGGGAAAGTAATACTTAAACAGCTTTTTGCGAAGGTTTTTCTTCGCACGAAAAATCAACGATTCTACTGAAGAAACCGAAGCTTCCATGATTTCCGCAATTTCGTGGTAAGAAAGATCACGCATATTTTTTAGTGTAATGGCAATCCGCTGATTTTTCGGCAGCAACCGGATGGCTTCTCTGACTCTGTTTTTTTGTTCTTTCTCTCTGTCTGCTTCTTCCGGATCAGGCCCTTTCGTTGCAAATGAAAATGCATTATCCAGATTTTCAAGTAATGTATGGAACTTCTGCTTCCGGATAAAATTCAGACTCGTATTGACAGCAATCCGGTAAATCCACGTTTTGAGAGAGGATTCGCTTTTAAAAGATTGTATCTTTTCCCATACCCTGATAAATACATCCTGGGCAATGTCTTCGGCGTCTTCTCTGTTACCGGTGAATCCATAACACACGTTTATTACCATCGACTGATAAGTTGTGACCACCTCATCAAAAGCAGATGAATCGCCTTCCTTCAGTTTTGCTATCAGTTTTTCGTCGCCCATCTGAGCCGTTTTTTTGTTATAACAGGTTATCGTAGTATTCCTTTTTCAAGGATTTCATATAAAGATCGAATCAAATTGAAAATTATTCTGAATTGAAAATATTTTTTTAGAAAAATGAGACTCATTTCCGTGTTTTAGGTTCCAACGCAGATAAAAACCTTTTTCATCAGGTGACCACATTTCGGACAAATACTCCATCAAGCAAAAAGAAGAAGAGGGCACCTTAGACGGGCTTCCGTACCAGATTTGGGTCGCTCTGCAACCAGTAAATTGACCTCATACCTGGTAAAATGAATTGAAAAAGACATTTATTTAGATATTTATAGATATAATTAGTGGATGATTTCTGAGAGAATGTAGCGACCGCCCGCCTGAATGACACAGTCGGGCAGGAAGAATCTAATGAATAGTCCCTAACTGTCAGGTTTATCAGAGATACTTCGGCTTACATAATAAATCATTGCCATTTGAGGGTCAAGGTGTTGTCGGCATTTAATATTACCTGGGTTCCTAATGTGCTACCTTCTCTATTCAAGATATCTTTTAGCCATATTGCATCCGCTTTGGTTGCCCTGTTTACTTTGAAGTTTTTAATCTGCGTTGGTGTCATTATTAACCGGAGGAGCTTTCCCGTAGCAGGTTCTATACTTACAAAATACATCAATGCCAAATCATCTCTGAAATGCTCATATCCGCTAATTCCTTCGTAATCGTTAATAAAATCCCCGCATCCATAGATGATCAATCTGTCTTTATAAACTTCTATACCCTTTACGTGATGGGATGAGTGCCCATGAATTACATCAACACCCGCCTCCTCAATCAATTGATGTGCAAACCTTACATGTGCCCGGGGTACCTGATATCCCCAATTTCCTCCCCAATGAATGGAAACAACGATGATATCTCCTTTCTGCTTGAATTCGTTCACCTTTTCTTTGATAGCTATTACAGTATTTTCGGACAAATCAGTTAGTATGTTTATTCCCGGTTTCTTATCTGAAGCCGCCCAACTAAGGGGAATTCCACTTGTCGTGGTTCCATAAGAAAATACAAGAACCCTACCCTTGGCTTTAATTTCCAATACCGCAGGACTTTCTGCCTCTGCAAGGGTATTCCCTGCTCCTGCACTTTTTATATTGATTTTATTCAATGTTTCCAGTGTCTCTAAAAGACCGGAATATCCCCAATCAAGAATATGATTATTTGCCAGCGAACAAAAATCTATTTTTGCTGCTGTCAAACAGGCGATATTTTTAGGATTCATCCTGTAGTTGATCCCTTTATCTTTCCAGTAATCATTACTTTTTGTAACGCTTGTCTCCAAATTTATGATCCTTATATCGGGCCCTATACGCTCTAATTCCTCAAGCGCATCTCCCCAAACGTAGGAAAATTGTACAGGAGAGGGAATCGGACCATTCTTTTGCTCAGCAACCTCTACGTATCCCCTGGCATTTTTCATATATCTTTCATAGAGTACGGGTTTACTCGGATGGGGAAGCACCTGATCAATACCTCTGCCTAACATTACATCCCCGCACATGAAAATAATTATGGGTTTGGAATTTTTTAAGGGTTGGTTAGTAACTTTCTGAAGTCTCGACAAAAGCATATTGGAAGCAAATTTAATGTGAAGATAGGACCCCGGATCACTTGTCGTTTGTCTCCCGCTGCAAAAAATTAATTCGGTAAAGGAAGCAAAAAGGATAATACCAATAAAACTGTAAAAAGTAGTACGTTTTACCTTGGATCTCATTATTAATCAACCTTTCTCATTTACCTTCTCCCTTTCATCAGCAAAATAAAGGACCAGTTGGATGATAAATAATTTAATATATAAAAGACACGAATCATTAAATAAATCTAGGGCAGAAAAGGAAATAATCCGAATATCGCTCAACACGCATGACTTGAAACTATTAGTTTTCTCCTTTTAACCTTCAGCGTCTTTTTCTTCATAATAATCACTCCTCAATCAGCACCCCCATCTTTCCCATCTGGTAATCGCGCATGGCTTCCATGATCTCAGTGGCATTGGTCATCACAAATGGGCCGTATGATTCTACCGGCTCATGCAGGGGCTTGCCCGCCATCAGGATAAAGCGGGTATCTACCAGGGCTTCTACATGTATGCCTGCTCCGCTTGTGTCTAACACCGCCATGTTCAAACCCTCCATCATGCCATACCCTCCAAGATCCAGTTTTCCGTCAAGGGCATATATCCAGGCATTGTAATTTTCGGGTAAACGGAAAAAATGACTTCCCCCCTTGCCGAATGCCATTCGTAAAGCCAGAACTTCCGTATTGGAAGGCACTGGACCCTGAATGCCCCCATATTCACCCGAAACGATTTTAATGTGCGCCTTTTCATCAGATACCGGTACTTCAGGAGTGTCAGTATCAGACAATCCGAAATACGAGGGAATATCCATTTTATGTCGCCGTGGCGTATTGATCCATAACTGAATGATTTCCTGTACACCGCCGAGTTCTATGATATTTTCCGGTGGCCGTTCGCTGTGAATTATACCCATTCCGGCATTCATCCATTGCGTACCACCGCTATAAATCACACTGTTGTTGCCACGCGAATCGCGATGGTGTACCCCGCCTTTGAATACAAATGTAACAGGCGAAAATCCACGGTGCGGATGTGGACCCACGCCCTCCTTCAGAGGATGGATGTTTTCCGTAAATTTAATTTCTGCATGGTGCAGGAGCAGAAACGGATCTATCATATCCACATTGCGGGTTGGTAACGGCTGACGAACCGGAAAACCTCCCATATCCACTTTTTCAGCATATAATAAATCTGTTACTTTTCTGTTACTTTCATTTTCCATGTAGTTACTGTTAAGGTCTGGTTATAAATTTATAAAATCATTTTCATGCAAAGGCTCAGGTGCACATCCAGTCTGTAACTAATCGGGTTTTATTGGAAAAATCGCATTACAGCATACTCTCAATTACTAATTGAATACATATTATGTATTACAGTCCCGGAGTTTGTCGAGGAGTTGATTTAACATTTTTTGCTCTTTGGTATTGAGACTGCAGTAAATCTTATCCAGTTCGCCCATTGTTTTGTCCGTCTTTTTAAGTATGTTCAGCCCCGTTTCATTGATCACTACTTTCGTTCTTACATATTACACGATCTCCCGCAATAAATGTTTCAACATCGACCGTGTAAAGTAAAGGTACACAAACTTTGTAATTTGAATAAAAACAACTGGTATATCGTTTGGATACAGAAACTATTGGTAAACCGAGAAACACTTATTATTCACGATCCGGGTATTGAATTCTCCGTCTGAATTCTTTAGCTTCACAAGATGGACTGGAAAATATTTTTGTCAGGCGAGATTCATTCGGGCTGGGGTGATGATCTTATACAAACGGCACGAGACAGAAAGCTTCCCGTCACATTTTTTACACCGGTTACCGATCACGAAGCCAGCGACAATGTAGGCGTAAAAATTCTCGGAGCAGGGGAAAATCCATTCCGGAAAGATCATAAAGCCGCCTGGATCAACGCGATCCGGATAAGAAGAGGTATCGGTAATGTGGATGTGGTAATCGTGAAGTTCGGAGAACAATACCGGCAATGGAATGCCACATACGATGCCGACGTTGCCGTGGCGTCCGGCAAACCACTCATTGTCATCCACCCCGAAGAATTTAATCATGCGTTGAAAGAAATTGACAGCCAGGCGATGGCAGTAGAAAGTGACGAACAGCAGGTTATCGAAATTCTGGAATATGTAATTACTAAGAAATGAAACTACGACCTAAACCCGGCGATTATGACCCGTATTATCAGCTTTATATTGAAAAGGTAATCGAATGGGACCTTTTGGAAGCACTGAAGTTCATCCATACGGATACGCAGTCATTTTTACTATCTATACCCGAAGAAAAGGGAGGTTTTCGCTATGCCGAGGGCAAATGGTCAATCAGTGAGGTAATCAACCACCTGATGGATTGCGAGCGGATAATAGCCTACCGGGCATTACGGTTTGCAAGAAAAGATTATACCGATCTCCCTGGATTTGATGAAAATGCATATGCTCCCAATGCAAACGCAGAAAGATTTACTCTTGCGGAACTCGCGAAACAGTTTCAAAATATACGAACATGTACGATTGATCTTTTTACAAGTTTTACCGAATCAATGCTCGATGAAAAAGGTCCGGCAAATGGTAGTATAGTCTCAGTGTTAGCACTAGGATATATAATTACAGGCCATGAAGTACATCATTTGGGAGTGATCAGGGACCGGTATTTGTGACCAGAACAGACTACTAAAAGCTCCACTTCAGGCGTGTGTAAAGAACCTTCGAAAGCGACTTGAAATCACCCGCAGGGTCCTCCCCATAAAATGTCTGGCCTGTAAAACTCAAATCCAGGTTGCTGAGAAGTGAAACTGTTATGGTTGGATTAATAAACAGTGATTTATTTCCAGGGAATGTCATTATTGCAAGGGATCCCACAATTAAAGGATGAAACTGGTATGTGCTCAATAGAAATACGGAGTGCATATAGGGCGAAAGATTTCTTGCCGTTAACTCACCGAAATAGAAATCAACAAAACCACCCGATCCCAGGTCAAGCGCTCCATCGCTATTGTATAGATAGGAAACATTAAAATAAAGACTGTTCTTAAAAGAGTAATCATACGAAAAGGTGCCTACAAATGCATTGTTTTTCGTGTTCCCTGCAACAGGAATAAACCAGGTAAACTCACCTTTTAGACCACCACGCTTGATATTTCCTGCCCAGCCGCCCCCAATCGTTACGTCTTTTTTAGCTATCCCTGCGATCACCTGGAAGTCGTAACCTCCTTTATTTGTAGCCCATTTTGCAGCTCCTACCCAGCTTCCAAGGCTGTCAGCCAGGTTAGCGGCCACCTCAAAACTGCTTGCAAAGCCTGTATATTTCTGAATACGCAGTGCATCAGATCCCGGGCGTTCTTCGTAATCAAAATCAACATAAGAATAGGTATTAAACAAATCATTGGGATTCCAAATAATACTTACTCCCCAATTGATCCGCTGCCTTCCCAGCCGTGCATTCCAATCATTGGACTGGTATTCCAGATACACCCGGTCCACCATGGTATGCAGCACATTATTATCATTACTGAATACCGTCCACGACAGATTAAAATAATCCTCTGTTGCCCCGATCTGGTTTTCAAAACCCGGGATTATTTTAACATAGTCACCGGTGTACCACTGGGTACGTAACTCTACAAATGCCGAAAATTTATCATTGGGATACCATTTGAAATTCAAACGGTTATGTGTAAGGTTTGTCCACAAGGTGCTATCGGATGGGGAAAAGTCGGTGATGACCATATCCTTCAAATAGCCATTCATCAGCAGCTTAGGCTCCTCATCCTGGCTACGAACAGGCATAAAGGACCCTAGTAGCACACTAAACACCAATAAGAATATTTTCGCAGTCTTTGGCATTAACTCCTTTATTCTCTTATTTCGTCGGATTTAACTCTGCCATCTTCAAGTGTAATAACACGGCGGGCTTTGTCAATCACTCGCTGGTCGTGGGTTGAAAAAACAAACGTTACTTTTTCCTCCCTGTTCATAACAGCCATCATGTCCAGCAAATTTGAAGTAGCCACAGAATCAAGATTTGCCGTAGGCTCATCGGCAAGAATGAATTTAGGTTTTGAAGCCAGCGCCCTTGCCACTGCCACCCGCTGCTGCTGACCTCCCGACAATTTCGAAGGACGCTGGTTGGCCTTGTCGGCAATGCCCATCTGCTCCAGGAGATTCATAGACCGTTCTATCCTTTCTTTCTTAGCAACCTTCTGTAAAAGCATTATAAACTCTACGTTTTCAAGCGAGGTAAGTACGGGAATGAGGTTATAGGCCTGAAATACGAATCCAATATTATTTAAACGAAAATCAATCAGATCCCTGTCTTTCATTTCTGTGATATCCGTATTGATAAGTTCGACCCGGCCTGATGTAGGATGGTCCAATCCTCCCAGAATATTCAACAAGGTCGTTTTTCCACAACCTGATGGACCCACAATCGCTGTAAATTCCCCTTCCTGGATTTCAAATGAAACGCCATTGAGCGCATGTACAGGTACTGCCGTTTCCGTATAAACTTTCGTGATATTTTCTACTTTAATTACACTCATGTCAACTTAGGTTTATTTCTGAACAATATTTTCAATTAAATTACTCTTCTGATATTTTAGTAGAAATGCGTAAATGATTGAATGCGTAAATATTTTTGATTGTTATTTTGAATATTTCCATCCCGGTTCTCATTCTCTTTAAAAAAATATTCTATCATTCTATCATTCTATCATTTTAGAATAAATTCATTTCTCATTAAATTCGTGGTAAAGCCACTAAATCTTATGCAATGCTTCTACCGGGTTAAGCTTCACTGCTTTCCATGCCGGATAAATAGCGCCAACAAAAGCTGTAATCACTACTCCGATGGTTACCACAATATAGGCATCTGCTTCAAGGTATGGGTACAGGATCGATGAGTAACCAAAAGCCGCAAGACCCTCCGAATATTCGGTCAGGTCCACACCTGCATTTTGATAGTATCGAATTGTGAGCCATCCTACAAACAAACCCAGCGGGGCCCCGACGATGGACATATAAATAGTTTCAACAAGGATCATCATAAATACGCGAAGTTTGGTCATACCAATAGCCATCAACATTCCTAATTCACGCATACGTTCCAGAACGGCCATGAGCATGGTATTCACTATTCCAAATACCAGTGCCGTCATAATAATTACCAGCAATATATAAAGCATTTGGCTGTACATTTCCTCCATAAAAGCAAGCTCCGGAGCAATTTCACGCCATGATTCCGCCAGGTCCCCGGGGTATTTTTCATTGTATTTGTTTACTACCAATTCTTCGTCTATCCGGGAACCTGTAACCATTGCAATTTCATGTACCTGATTGTCAATAGCCAATATTCTAAGCAGATCCTCCTGCCGTACAAATACATATAGCCCGTTGATTTTAAGCGATGAACTTTTTACAATACCAACCACCCGAAAAGCTGCTGCGGTGATGTCCCCGTTACCATCATTGAAGGTTAATACAATCTTAGACCGCAATTTAACTTTCAGGTCTTCTGCCAGTTTTTCGCCTATTATAACCGGATTTTTCTTTATTCCCTCAAAATAGGCTCCTTCGGAAATAAGGGAATCAAGCTGTGTAACGATGGCTTCATTTTGCACATCAATACCCCGGATCTGTACCCCGGAAGCGTTACGAGCGGAAGCAATCATTCCATTTACGATGGTACGTGTTGTAGCGCCTCTTACTCCCGGCCACTTACGAACCTCCTCTGCTTTCTTAATCCCGTCCGGAATATAAAATTTAATATCATAGTCGTTTTTGAATTCGGGATTATGAATCTGTAAGTTGGAAACATCATGGTTAATGATGTCTGCCATATAGCTTACCATAAACCCATTCATGAAGCCTGTCCCAAACAAAAGCGCCCAAATACCTACTACAATGGCTCCAATAACGACCAAACTGCGGCCACGGCTTCTCCAAACGTTTTTCCAGGCAATTTTTAGTATCACTTCTTATTAATTAAATGTTAAATAATTTTCATCATAGCAACGGAACTCATGGTAATGTAACTTTGTTGCTTATTGCACCAGATATTCCTCCAGGCAAGCTTTATAAAGTCCTGGTTCATTATATTGCTTCCCGCATAGCTTTCACTGGCTTGAGTTTCTGAATGATGATCAATGGATACAAACTAAGGATGAACGCCATGAAAAATATCGCCCATGCCTGGTTATAAAATAATGAGGGTTGCAGCGAAAAGAAATATGCGGCTTCCACTCCAAAATTCTCGATTGCTTTCGCAGATTCCCCACTGAAAAATATAGGATTATTGTAGTAATAGATGAGTATTGGTAAACTTATTCCAACACCCAGGAGTACACCTATTGATGTCATCATGGCCATTTCGATAAAAATGGTAAACTGCATTAAGATCCGCTTCATACCCACGCTCATCATTACTCCAAACTCATACATCCGTTCGGCGGTCATCATCATAAAGGTGCCAAACATTCCAAATCCGATCACGGCATACAATATCCATAACATTACCTTTCCGCTTATGTTATCGATCTCAATCCCCTGAACCAGATCGGGCATCAGGTCACGCCATCCCATTACCTCAAGCGCAGTCGTATCTACCTGCCCACTGATATCGGCAACAATTCTGTCCACATGTTTGGCTTTGTCAACAACCAGGGAAATGCTGGTGAGCTGATTTTCAAGATTATAAAACCATTGAGCTTCTTTCAATGGAAGATAAATAGTTTGGTTGTTTTGATCAGGAACCGGAAATTTCATAATCCCTTTTACCGGATAGATGCCTGCAGCATTTGCACCATGGTACCCCTGACTAATCAGTATAATCGTATCACCGATACCCATTTTCAGGTATTCGGCAAGTCCCTGGGCAATGATTACGGATTTATCTTCGTCATTTAAATAGGTGCCTTCTACAAGTTTGTCCTTTACACGTGTAAGTTGATTTTCTTTCTCCGGCGCTATGCCCAGCACGAAAGCCCCTTTTGTTTTAGTTCCATAGGCAGCCAGGGCAAAGGATTCGACACGGGGTACGGCCACTTCCACACCTGGTGTATTTTCAATTTTTGAAATCAGGGATTTGCTATATTCGAAACTATTGTCGATGGTTTTATCGTCCCAAAAACCATTTTTATGGACCTGTATGTATCCGGTATAAAACCGTGCAGCATTTTCGATCATTCGTTCGTAGGATCCAAGTTGCATCGACCGCATAATACAGGCAAGCAAAACGGCAAAAGTGATCGAACCAATGGTAATAAAGCTTCTCCGTTTATTGCGCCAAATGTTTCGCCAGGCTAGTGTTAAATACATTATTCTCTATTTTTATAAATTATCATTTTAATTCAAAATGCTAAAGGCTTAATGCTAAAAGCTCAAAGCGTTTGTATTAGTGAAGAAATCATCATTTGTTCTTCTTTTACACTGTTGATTATAGGCTCAGTTTTAATTCCATGAAGTTCATAAGCAAGTATTAATTGAGTTTCTAATTCATATGCGGACCCCAAAGATATTTCAAGGTATCTTTTGAAATCCTTATTGCTGGATTTACCACATCCTTCTGCGATATTGGATGGTATTGATGACGAAGACTTAGCCATTTGAACGCGTAATCCAAAATTTTCGTAATCAGGTAATTCAGGAAGAATTGCATATACTGCTTTAGCAATCTCAATTCCTTTCTTCCAAATATTCAACTCTCTGAAATTTCTCATCTATTTCTTTTACCTTTTACCTTTTACCTTTTACCTTTTACCTTTTACCTTTTACCTTTTACCTTTTACCTTTATCACCGTACTCTTTTCATGTTTTGTATGGAGAAAAAGTTAGAATTTATATCTATATCAAATTCCATTGATTTGTAGATTATTTCTGTTTTCTGGTCAGGGTTTTCAGCTGGAATAATTTCAAGACGGGTTGGAATTGTTCTTCCTCCCATTTCTTTTATATCCGATAATATCATGGTATTGACAAGAAAATCATCTTCGTCATAATATCGGAATAGCAATTGCAAATAGTCCTCTTTTGTGATGTACGCCTCAATTTTCCCCCACACTACTGCAGCATCTTCATTGGGAATTAATACTATTTTCCAAGCATCCCTGCCATTAATAGTGGTGTCTCCTTCCAGTGTATGGGAGTAATCCCGCACAATGGATGATTCTTTTACAAGATCATCATTCGTAAAATCAGAACCCATCCATGATTGCATCATCATTGAAGGGGGAAGTTTAATGACACGGTCAATTGAAGGCTGCCAGTTCCATATCTCACTTTCTCTTTTAAGAAATGCAGACCCTTTGTCTCGTGCCGGGCTGGTAATGAGCATCAGGCTGTATTCTTTGTCCAACGCCCATCCTTTTATACCAATTTCCCTCGTCCAGTCGGGGCGAACAATTCGCATTATCATTTCCGTTTTTGAAGAAGTGCCTTGCATTTTTTTGTCTGCCTTTTCGATAATCTCCAGTGCTGTTTGCCCTGATGCAACAGAAGCGAAAATCAGCAATATGAAAATGGCCATCAATGATTTATTCCAATTATTCATGTTTACAATATTTAGTAATTAAATAGTCTTCTACTTCATCAAGAGGGTAATCATTGCTGATCACAATGTAATGCATCCCAATTCCGTCAAACATGGCAGCAAGTAGTTTGGCTTCACCCTTTGGATTTTCAATACCAATCTGACCAAGCAGTTGCTCCAGTAATTCATAATATACATTTAACTTTTCCAGAGCCATGTCATGAACAAATTCGTACATATCTTTCTGTAATGAAAGCGATGCAATCATTTTCCACAGACCACTTCGCTCCCTTAATTCAAGGAAAAACACCCTGAAAATATTTTCCAGGAATTTTCTCGGATCCTCGTCGGCAACTTCGGCCATCATTTCAGCTTCTACAGTGCTGAAACTATCCATTAAACCTTTTAATAAGTCAAGTTTGCTAACAAAATAGTTGTAAATCAAGCCTTTGGAAATTCCTGCTTTTTTCGCAATCTGGCTGATGGAGGTGGCTTCGTATCCTTTGTTGGCAAATAATTCAAGGCTGGCATCAAATATTTTTCTGATGCTCGCTTCCCGCATTTCTTCGATCTGACTTTTACTTCTCGGACTCATGTTCTTACGTTGACTGACCGTCCGGTCAATACAAATATATGTGTACGATTTGGGGAAGTTTTAAAAATTCTTAAATATTATTTACAGCCAATGGAAATAAGAAGCATACCACATCTAATTAAATATTAAAATCTTAACAAGCTCATATTCATTTTATTGTTTTTTATAATATGATTGTTTTGTATATTTCTTCTCAGAAACACAATCGTAACAAAAATGGAACTCAACCTAATTGAAGATTTTCTGCTTATATCACTCGACGATGAAAAAGGAAGGTTTATCTTAGATACAACTTATGTCGATAACGGACTGGCGGGCGCCGTTATGCTTGAGCTGGCCCTAAACGGAAAAATCGAATTGCGTGATAACCGTATCCATTTAATAAACAGTGACCCGCTAGGTAATCTGATCCTGGATCAAGCCATGCAAGCCATTAATAATGAGAAAAAAGACAGGAAGGTAAGTTTCTGGATAGGCGCACTGAATGCCAATGCTTCAGATATTAAGCATGTTACACTCAAAAATTTGACCGAAAAAGGAATAATAAGTAAACAGGAAGGGAAAACGCTATGGGTATTTTCGTATAATAAATATCCCACCAAAGATGCATTACCTGAAAATGAAGTCAGGTCCAGACTCAACAATATTGTTTTGGATAAAATGGAGCCTACCCCCAAATGTCTGATGCTGCTTAATCTCATTGACGTTTGTGAATTAAGCGATGAAGTCTTTCGAACAAAAGAGGTGCGCAAAGCTGCTAAAAATAAAATCAGGGAGCTGACCAAAAGTAGGAGTGATATAACCGATCAGACTACTTTGGTGGTACAAACTGCGATTATTGCAGCTACGATGTCAGCTGTAATTGCATCCACTACGGCATCCGCATAAGTCGCCATTGCGCTGTCTTTGCATGCCAAATTAACAATTTTTTCATTTGTTACTATAGCTTTACAACATGCAGGCTGCTACATACGAAACATTTTCAGGACCCATAACCATACAAGAGGTACGTGATCCTGTTGCGTCTCCAAATGGGGTTATAATTGAAGTAATGGCCACCGGTATATGTAGAAGCGACTGGCACGGATGGAAAGGCCACGATCAGGATATCACCCTGCCCCACGTGCCGGGACATGAACTGGCAGGCATGGTGAGCGACACAGGTAAAAATGTAAAAAACTGGAAGCCGGGTGATCGCGTAACTCTTCCGTTTGTTTGCGGATGCGGGACGTGTGAACAGTGTGTTTCCGGAAACCAGCAGGTTTGCGATCATCAGTTTCAGCCCGGATTCACTCACTGGGGTTCGTTTGCAGAATATATAGCTATCGAATATGCAGACATCAATCTCGTACGGTTACCTGACGACATGGCCTATGAAACGGCTGCCAGCCTGGGATGCAGGTTTGCCACATCATTCAGGGCAATTGTACATCAGGGTAAAGTAGCCGAAGCGCAGTGGGTTGCCGTGTACGGGTGTGGAGGTGTTGGGCTGTCGGCTATCATGATAGCCAATGCACTGGGAGCTTATGTGGTTGGCGTGGACATTTCGGAGGAGACCTTGTCTATAGCTAAAAAGGTGGGATCAGACGTCATCATAAATGCAACAAACACAGACGATATACCGGAATTGATCAGGGAAGTGTCGAATGGCGGCGTTCATGTGTCGATCGATGCCCTGGGATCGGTTGAAACCTGTCAAAATTCTGTTCTCAGTCTCCGGAAAAGGGGCAAACATATTCAGGTGGGACTGCTTGCAGGCAAGACGCCCGAAATTCCCATGGATACTGTGGTTGCCAACGAATTGGAGCTAATCGGAAGCCACGGCATACAAGCGCATGCGTATCCGCAGATATTCGAAATGATTGAAAGCGGCCGGCTACGTCCCGGGGACCTTATTTCAGGAAGAGTTTCGCTTCAGGAAGGTGTGAATATTCTTGAAAATATGGACTCCTACGACACAAGGGGAATTGTGGTCATTAATCAATTCCGGTAACATGTGCTGGGTTATGTTAGGTCCTTTGTGTATAGTCGTACGGCATTATGACCATTTACCGATGGGACTCTACCGAATATATTATTTTGAATAAATAACCAGTTTCCAACGGAAGGCCCAGTGCCAGGTGATCTTATAATGGCTGATCCCGGCATTTTCCAGAATATGTTTCCATTCATTTTTCGAAAATGCCCTGCTTACGGATACGGGACCATCATTTTTGACCATTCCTGATTTTGAAAAGTAGCGTGTTAGCAAACTTATGGAGTGGTATGCCAGCCAGTGGCGGTGCAGATCGTTGATCACTATACCAATTGATGCCTGCATGTTCCATTGTCGTAAAAGAAACGACAACTGGTCATCCGTAAAATGGTGTGTAAATAAGGTAGCCAGAATGATATCCGGCTTTACATGTGCCAGATCAGGATCAAAAATATTTTTGACTTCAAAACGGATATCCGGATTATTTTCATGTCGGGCTTGTGCAATCTTTATGATATTCGGATTTGCATCAATACCCGTAAGTTGTACCCGGATATCTTTACTTTTAGCCCATTTGCTTATCAGTTCCAGCATGTCGCCACGGCCGCAACCCAAATCAAACACCCTGAGGTGCGTTATTGAAGGAACGGTATCTACTAATTCACTGATACCAGACATCGTCAGTTGATTTCCGCCAAGTAATTGATTGATCATCTCCAATTCATGGAGGGTTTGTTCTATCACCTCTCCTTTGCATTGCAGGTCATCCATCTGCTCTGTTTCACCCGATCTTTGAGATAAGTCTATCATGGTGCAACTATTTTCAGCATCATACTTTCGAGCGTAATACCCGGGCCAAATGCCATACAAAATACATCTTCATCATGATTGCCGGATGTAAGGTCTGCCATGATTTCCCAAAGTACAAAAAGGATTGTAGGTGATGACATATTGCCGTATTTATTGAGCACGGCATACGCATATCTGTTTTTTTCTTTCGGGATACCAAGTTCCATTTCTACAGATTCAAGAATCTTTTTACCGCCCGGATGTATGGCAAAAAACGCAATATCTGAAATGGCTTTTAATTCAGGAAAGTTATTAAGCAACCTGGAAGTAAGTTTACCAAGGCCATTCCGGATAATTACCGGCACATAACGGGAAAGTTTCATCTCGAATCCTGAGTCCCCTACTGTCCAGGCCATATCATTTTTCCCTTCGGTTAATATTTCTGATAAAAAGCCATTTAATGCAAAAGATACGGAACCAGCACTACTGCTTTCCAATAACACAGCAGCGGCGCCGTCGCCAAACAACGCATTGGCAAGCAGGTTATCTTCATTGTCCTCTTTCTGAAAATGCAGGGTGCAAAGTTCAACGCATACAATCAGCACTTTTGCCCCGGTTTCGGCTCTTATGATGGCGTCGCCCATTCGAAGTGCGCTGATGGCTGCATAGCATCCCATATAATTTATAGCCGTCCGGGAGATACTCGAATCAAGTCCGAGATTGTTCACAATATCAATATCGAGTCCGGGTGCATAAAATCCTGTGCAACTTACGGTTATCAAATGTGTGATATCTTTTTTTGATATGGTCTTATTAATTTGAAAACACCGGTGAATGGCATCAGTGGCAAGTTTTATGGCTTCTTTCTGGTAAACGACCATACGTTGCCGGGTACCCGGAAACGGTTCGAGCAGGTCATTATTTGGAAAGAAACTAAATGTACCGGCGGTTTTCCCATAATCTTCAAGCACGGTGTACCGGTAACGAATACCGGTGGCACGATATAGCGCTTCCATTTTCACCTCACTGCCGTTTACACGCTGGCAGGTGCGCGACATAAAGCGTACTATATCTCGTTGAGCAAATTTATTCGCAGGGTTTGCCGTTCCTATCGCGGTTATAAAACTGGTCATAGTTGTGAAGTGAAATTTTCGGCTATTATCTCAATTTGCTTAATTTACTTTAATTTAACGAAAAAAATCAATGATCAGCCGGTCCACCCTGTTACATCTCCGGATTCCTTTTTCTTTTTTCCTGCTGCCGGTATATCTTTTCGCCCTTAGTATATCCAACACGCCCGCCTGGCAGAATGTTCTTTTTGTATTTTTTATTGTGCATTTTCTCCTTTATCCGGCCAGCAACGGCTACAACAGCTACTTCGACAAAGATAAAAAAAGCATTGGCGGACTCCGGAATCCACCGGCAGTGACAAAGGAACTGTACAGCGTTTCTCTTATACTTGATATTGCAGCCATTGTGTTCGGGCTGATGATAAATATATGGTTTGGCCTGATGTTGTTTATTTACGGCATGATATCAAAGGCGTACAGCCATCCGTCGGTACGCATAAAAAAATATCCGGTACTAAGCTGGCTGACAGCAGGGTTTTTTCAGGGTTTCTTCACATTTATGATGTGTTATCTGGCAATGAATGATGCGGAATTGGAAATTTTCAGGCAGCAGGAAATTATGATACCGGCTTTTTTAAGCTCGGTTATGCTCTGGGGTTCTTATCCGATGACGCAGATCTATCAGCATGAAGAGGATGCCGGAAGGGGCGACATTACGCTGAGTCTGAAACTCGGAATTCAGGGAACATTTCATTTTACAGGGGGTTTCTTCACGTTGGCCACTGTGGCATTTATGCTTTTCTATTTTAGGTTATTTGAACCGGCGGATGCGTATACATTTTTATTATTCACCATTCCAATGGTAATGTACTTCGTCAGGTGGTACCTGCGTGTGCGTAAAGACCGGTCAAAAGCAGATTTCGGCAATTCCATGGGGTTAAATTTGATTTCATCTGTTTGCCTGAGCCTGTTTTTTATATGGATGACTTTGAAATATACTTCACTTTGAGGAAAAGGGAATGGGAAACACCTTGTAGCCGCGAATTGCATTCGTGGCAATATAATCCCCGCGGGATGAATGCGGAATTTCCCCGGATGCAATCCGGGGT
>JADFHN010000048.1 GCA_022567155.1 Bacteroidota bacterium | reverse complement strand
TTCAATGCCTTGGTTTACCCAGATGAAGTCATCGTTTATCAATGACTTTCGTCTGCCCATAGGGCAAAATTGTCAATCCTATTGACAATTTTGGGTTAAACGTTCTCAGTGCCTCCAAAAAAAGCCAATTCACTTTTCAAACGAACTATTCTTTTTGCTTCAGATTTCGCTTGTTTTCTGTTTCCATAGTTTACAGTCAGATAAATAAGCGGGCTGTACCTGTTGGCATAAAATCGTTTTATGACAGATGATAATTTATAAAAATTCAGTCTTGCTTTTGTTTTACCTTCCTGAAGTTCGTAAGGTGTCATATGTGTCGGCTCGAAAACCACCGTATTATGATCGTAATACCTCCAGTCATTTGTGAGCAGGCGGCCGGCATTTTTCAAATCCTTATACGTTTTTGTGCCCGGATAGGGGGTTAATACATTGAATGAAACCGAACTGATCTTGTTCTTTATTAAAAAGTTAACGGTATCATCAAAAACGGATCTGGTATCGTTGTCAAAACCAAAAATCATGGATGCGTGTATCAGGATACCCATCTTCCTGATTTTTTTCAGTGCGGTTTCGAGGTCATCAATGTCCTTTATCGTTTTACGCATCGTTTTCAATTGTTCTTCTGACACGCTTTCGAGGCCAAAAAAGAGTGATTTACAGCCACTTTCGGCAGCCAGGCACATAAGTTCCTGATCTTTCACCAATGATATGGATGCCTGCCCGACCCAATGGATATGCAGTGGTTTTATCGCCCGGAACAGTTCTTTGGCATATGCAGGATGTCCGATGATATTGTCGTCAAGAAACATGTAGTTTTTTGCCCCTGATTCTTCGATATCACGCACCACGTTTTCGATGGAAATATGCCTGATTTTTTTTCCGTACAGGTTGGTTACACAACAGAAGTCGCAGTTGTAGGGGCAACCCCGGGTAGTCATTATCGGCACGAGATTGAAAAAGCCTTTTTTGATTATGTTTTTGAAGTTTTTAGGAACATACTTGGTTAGATCCGGTGTAGGTTCGTGGTATTTTTCTTTGAGGGTATTATGCTGAAAATCATTGAGCAGCTTCTCCCATACACCTTCCGCCTCGCCAATCACCACACTGTCAGCATATTGAAGCGCTTCGTCAGGCAAAATGGTAGGATGCACGCCTCCAAATACCACCGTTTTACCCCTTTTTTTAAATTCCTGTGCCAGGTGGTAGGCACGCGACGAATTTGCTGTCATAAAACTCAACCCTACCAAATCACATTCTTCATCCGGGTTCACGGGCTCCACTTCTTCTTCAACTATCTTTACCTCATGCCCTGGCGGTGTTAACCCTTCCAGTATGTAAAGCGCCAACTGAGGCATCATAAGGCCTTTGTTTGTCCTTTTCTCCTTATCAATGGTGGGTGATATCAGCAGTATTTTCATAAATGTAAACAGAAGCCATCAAAGGTAGTTGCCTGCTATTTCTTAAAACATGACTTTTGTTAGTTGTGAATGATTTTGTGGAAATTTTATTAATATCTGTGTGGTACAAACAATAAAATGTGGTTGAAACAAGCATTTTACCGTTCATAAACCTGATACCGGATCGACAGAAGAAAGATTTTGAACTCATGATCACCATCACTAAATTCAGCCCTTAATTGTAAACACATGATCATGAAAAATACCCTATTACTAAATGTTTTTGCAGGTGTTTTGCTGGCTGTGTCGATGGCCAGTGCTCAGAATATGGATTCGATCTTCGTACGTCGAAACTACGGCAAGCAGGAGTATCAGCTCCCGATGCGCGACGGCATCACACTGTACACCATCGTTTATACGCCAAAGGATAAAAGCCATACGTATCCCATTATGATGAAACGTACCTGTTACAGCATCAGGCCGTATGGCGAAGATCAGTACCTGTCCTTATTGGGGCCGTCAAAATACATGATGCGCGATATGTACATTTTTGTGTATCAGGATGTAAGAGGCCGGTACATGTCGGGAGGATCGTGGACAAACATGACGCCTAACATTCCTGGAAATAATCCACGTAATAAAAAGGAAACCGATGAGAGTTCTGATACATTCGACACCATTGAATGGTTGCTGGGCAATATTGGCGGACATAATGGCAAAGTTGGCATGTGGGGAATATCATACCCCGGATTTTATACGGCTGCGGCGTTACCCGACGCTCACCCGGCTTTAGTCTCCTCATCGCCTCAGGCGCCGGTTTCAGATTTCTTTTTCGATGATTTTCACCATCAGGGGGCTTATCTGGAGAGTTATACGTTTGCCTATCCGGTTTTCGGATATCAGAAAGATGAACAGACTACTCAACCCTGGTTCACCGATCATTTTATCAGAACCGATATAAATGACGGGTATGAGTTCTTCCTCGAACTGGGTCCGCTGTCAAACGTCAGTAAATATTATAAGAATGATAATTTTTTCTGGAACGAAACTGTAGAACATCCGAATTATGATGAATTCTGGCAGATCCGTAACATATTGCCGCATCTGAACAATGTGAATCATGCGGTGATGACGGTAGGAGGCTGGTTTGACGCTGAAGATCTTTACGGACCGTTGAACATTTATAAAACACTGGAGCGCAATAATCCCGGGATGGTGAGCAATACGATTGTGATGGGCCCATGGAGCCATGGCGACTGGGCAAGGGAGCGGGGATACCAGGCCGTAAATGACATTTATTTTGGCGACAGCATTTCCACTTTTTATCAGAAGGAGATTGAAAAAGAATTTTTTGCCTACTATCTAAAAGGTGAGGGGAAGATGTCGCTTCCGGAAGCGTATATGTTTGATACCGGCCTGAAGAAATGGCAGAAATTTGATGTCTGGCCGCCACAGGTTCCTGTTACAAAATTCTGGTTTGGTCAAAACGGACAATTATCACTAAATGAACCCATGGATACGGAGGCGGTGTTCGAATACATCAGCGATCCGGACAAACCCGTTCCGTACCGGTCGGTTATCGTACCGATCACGTTTACACCACGGAAATTTATGTCCGACGATCAGCGGCATGCTGCAAGAAGGCCTGATGTACTTACATTTCAGACAAAAGAGTTAAAAAATGACATTACCCTTGCCGGTGAGATCATGGCCAGGCTAAAAGTGTCGATGACGGGAACGGATGCGGATTTTGTAGTGAAACTGATCGATGTGTACCCACCGGATGAACCTGCAACTAAGGTTACACCTGAAAATGTGCAAATGGGCGGTTATCAGCAGTTGGTACGGAGCGAAGTTTTCAGGGGAAGGTTCAGAAACAGCTTTGAACATCCCGAACCGTTCGAGCCGGATGTTCCTGCAGATGTGGAATTTCCCCTTCAGGATCTGCTACACACCTTTAAAAAAGGACATAAGATCATGATCCAAATACACAGCACATGGTTTCCGTACATTGACCGGAACCCGCAAAAATACGTGGATAACATTTTCAAAGCCAGGGAGGAGGATTTTATAAAGGTAACCATTCGTATTTACGGCTCCTCGGTGATTGAAGTGGGTGGTGATATAGTAATGCAGGGACATATAGAGACAAAGTAGCGATATCCGATTTTAAAAAAATACCTGGACCATCTTCGTATTACTAAGGTTATAAATAGATTGACAAAATGCCTGGCAGGATATTACCACCGCTTTTACAAGGAGTAATCTCATCATGCGGGTCTCATGAATGGATTAACCGGACAATACTCTTGGCTCCAGGTACTCTTTTAATGATGCAAGCACATCCGGCCAGGCTTGCTTAACCGCATCATAATACCAGTCCCAGTCACCACCGGATTGATACCCGGTTTGCGTTATAGTAAGCTCTGTTTGGTTGTTTTTTACAATAGCTTCTATTATCAGGCCCATTGGTCCCATAATAGGCATGTTTAGATTAAGATAGGTGTAGTTTTCGATTTCGAGAATTGCATCCGCTTTATAGGATTTGATAATCCCCGTTGCCACATACCGGAACCCACTTTCCGAAATGTCCCACACAAGCGCATACACGCCACCTTCGCGTTTTTCCACAAGCGCTTTTTCCACACCCCACCAGCCGTTGAGCATATCAAAATCCATAAACGCATTAAGAACAGTTTCAGGTGTTTGTATCAATTATTATAGTGGCTTCAGTTTTTTTCATCTTTTTGAGGGGAGTGTATCTTAAATGGGGAGAAGTTAAATGCTGATAAACCGGTGTTTTTTAAATTGTAATATAAAATTTAATACAGAAAAATCCCGATAACTGGTTTAACAGCAGCCACCAAAGGTTCTTTTTGCAGAATACTATGAGAGAAATCCGTTTCATGCAAATACGGAAAGTCGCAAAGACATTGTTGCGATCAAAAGTTACAAACAGAAATATGATTTTTGTCAGGAATCAGGGATTTCTTGTAGTCTTTTGACCAACAATTGTTACTTTTCGCTGTTTTGTTACGTGATGTGGTCCTGATAAAATCATTTAAGAGCTTTATTGTTTTCTAAAATATGACTCATAAAGTGAAAATATTACTTACAATTCTAGTTGGAATTGCTGTTTTTATGCAGGATAAATACCTTCCACTTGGGGTTGCCGGAGGAGTACCTTATGTAGCATTCGTACTGATGGGGTTATGGTATGAAGATCCCAAAACCGGACTTTATCTGGGTATTGTAGGTACCGGGCTTACGCTGTTGGGCCTGTATGTTTCACCGGCGGGCGGTGAGCACTGGAAAGTACTTTTAAATCGGACATATGCAATTTTTGCCATCTGGATAGTAGCTATCGGGGTTTATCAACAAAAGAAAATACTAAGGAAGTTAAAAGTGTATGCCGGAAAACTGATGTCATACAACAAAGAACTGGAACAAAAAGTGACAGAGCGCACAAGTGAGCTTGCAGAGGCGCTGGAGCATCAAAAAGAGCTGAGCGAGATGAAATCCCGGTTTGTTTCAGTGGCCTCGCATGAGTTTCGCACACCGCTGAGTTCCATACTCTCGTCAATTTCCATTCTGGGCAAATACTCTGAAGCGGATTTACAGAAGAAAAAAGAAAAACATATTGACCGGATCAGGTCATCGGTAAAAAACATTACCCACATTCTTGATGATTTCCTTTCACTGGAAAAACTCAAGCACGACAAAACAGAGCTTAAGACTGAATCGTTTGATCTTCCTGAGCTTTGTGATGAAGTAGTGGATGAGGTGTTTTTCATCAAAAAACCCGGGCAGAAAATCAATTACCACCATACGGGAACAAGCACAGTGAACAACCTTGACCGGAAGGTGCTTCGCAATGTAATTACCAACTTGCTTTCGAATGCTATCAAGTTTTCGGATGAAAATAAGCCTATCGATCTCCTTACGGCGGTGCAGGACGGGCAGATAACCATTGTAGTAAAGGATGAGGGCATAGGCATTTCAAAGGATGAATCGAAACACGTGTTTGATATATTTTTCAGGGCCAGAAATGCTGAGCATATCCAGGGCACAGGGCTGGGGCTGAATATCGTAAAGCGTCATGTGGAAATGATGGGCGGAACAATTGACTTTAAGAGCGAATTGGGAAAAGGAAGTGCTTTTACGTTACATTTCACTTAAAAAATGACTGAAGATGCCGGAAAGTCAGGCTTCCGGTACCAGTAAATTCGGCGAAATTTTTTCTAAACCATTACCTACCGAATAAATACTTTTTTAATGTGGAGCTAAACACTATTTCTGTACAACAGGTAACCTTATTTGCGATGGATAAGAAGCAGAGTGGTACACCTTATTATGGGCAATCACACTTTCTTTTTCATCATAATTGTTGCCACCGGTGTTAAGATTGCGCTCAAACCTCGGGAAATTGCTGCTCGAAATTTCTAACCGGATGCGGTGCCCTTTTTCGAAATAATTGCTGGTTGACATCGGGCTTAACTCCAGCTTGTACACCTTGCCTTCTTCCATGAACACTTCTTTGTCGTATCCTTCGCGATAGCGGGCCCGCAGGATGGTTTCATCCAGATTGTATGCCCGGCCATCAGGATACACGTCTATCAGTTTGATGGTGAAATCGGTATCTTTTGCATCAGAACCGACATATAAGGTGGTTTCAATGAAACCGCTGACTTCTACGCCTGTTTTCAGCGGTTCAGAGCTATAAACGAGAATATCATGCCTTGTTTCCATTTCTTGTTGATCGAAAGCGCCGCCATCTACTGCCCCGCCAGTGCAGCATACGTTACCCCCGTGAGAAGGTACCGGATTCATCGGATCGTAAGTAAAGCTGTCAGGAGTTTTATTTTTACCGGGCTTTTTCGTGCGTAATTTACCATCGCCATTCAAACTGTTGGCATGGCCTTCGCTGGATAAATACCAGGTCGTCATTTTAGATTCTTTGGGTGGCCAGACTTCCGAAGTCTGCCATTTGTTTATACCCATGGTATAATACTGCACCCGGGGCGTTTTTTCCTGAAAGTCATTGGCTTCCCCTTTCAGCCAGTAGTCAAACCAGCCATATACCAATCCATCATAATCCAGCCGGGCATCGCCTACATTGCGTTCGCCCACAATGGTTTGACTGGTTGCGCGGGTGTACGCGCAGTGGAGGGTTGGGGCGATAACCAAGTACTGGTTGTTGGCTACTTCCGGATCTTCGGCATTCTTTCTGATATGATTAAATAATGCCAGGTTCGGACTTGTGGAGACATCATACCAGGATACAAACCAGTAGCTGGGCACGCCGAAGGGCATATCATCATGATAGAGTCCGCCTTCGTACCAGGCAGGATCATTCGGCTTGCGCCGGATCATTTTTTCATAAACACCTTTGGTGCCATTCACATTTTTTATGATATCCTGAACAGGAAGGTGATATAAAGCCGTTTTCCAGTCCACACGGGGCGCCTCTGAAGCGAGGTCGTAGAACCGTGATATGCGTATCAGATCTTCCTGCGTGGCTCCTTCGGGTATGCGTGGGCGGAAGGCGTCGTTTTGTACGCTGTACAACCAGGAGGTAAACAGCATCTGCTGCGCCCCGCCCCGGAACCAGTTGCCCTGCTCATAATACTGCCCTACGCGGCCCACGCCGGCGCCAAAACCCTGCGGTACCATGGCTGCATGCGAAGGATGGTCCAGCGCAGCTACAGCCATCTGCCATTCTGCCGTGGAAGAGCAACCATACGTGCCGATTTTACCGTTTGACCAGGGTCGGTCTTTCAACCAGGTAAACATATCGTATCCATCCGTAGTAGGTGTACCTAGAATGTCCCATTTCCCTTCTGAAAAGTACCGGCCCCGTTCATTCTGAACGACATACGCATACCCACGTTTAACGGCTTCATAGGCACGCTGCATGGTACGTGTTTTTGGCTCACCATCACCCCAGGAATTGAAATTATAAGGTGTTCTGGAAAAAATAACAGGCACAGGCTTATCTGTTTTCGGACGATAGATATCTGTTGCCAGGCGTATTCCATCGCGCATGGGCACCATTACTTTTTGCTCGATAACGGCAATTTCTTCCAGTTTATTAAGGATGTTTGTCTGGGCCATCGGGCTGGAATAGACTGAAAGGAGTGCGGTTGCCAGAATACAACCGTAAAATATTTGTTTTTTCATGGTAAATGATTTTTTATTCATATTCAAAACATGTATAAAATGCACGGGCTACAAGGTACAAACATCATATCTATAAAAAAATTAAGGATTACCTCTGACAGAGGTGCAGTGTGCAAAAAAAAAATGAGAAATCGGATATTTTATCCATATGAAATTGATCAGTAGTTTTTTTCCCGGTAAACGAGAGCAAACTCACTTCATCTCGTACATTAACGGGCCATATTAGTAGTAGAACAACTGAGATAAACAAGCTCGTGATGGTTACTACTATTGATCAGATCAAAAATTCGTTAGATTAGGCGTGGCATTTAATGGATATAACAGTCATATTACCGTTATCCATTAGTATTTGTGAGAATTAGAAATAATTAAATTAGAAAATACCTGAATGAAATTAGCGACATTAAAAAACAACACGCGTGACGGAGAACTCATTGTTGTAAATAAAGAGCTGACAAAAGCTATTAACGTTTCAGACATTGCTAAAACAATGCAGGAAGCGTTGGATAATTGGGCTGAAATATCACCTAAACTGGAAGCTGTTTATAACCAATTACAAAGAAGTGAATTGACTGAAACAGTTGACTTTGCTTCGAAAAATGTTATGGCGCCAATTCCCAGAGCCTACCACTGGGCGGATGGAAGCGCCTACGTTACGCATGTTGAATTGGTCCGTAAGGCTCGAAATGCAGAATTACCGGAAACATTTTGGACCGATCCATTAATGTATATGGGAGCTTCTGACGCATTTATTGGAGCTACGGATGACATTGAAATTGAAAAAGAAGAATGGGGGATTGATTTTGAGTCAGAAGTTGCTGTCATTACAGATGATGTCCCTGCCGGAACAAATCCATCTCAGGCAAAAAAGCATATTAAACTGATTGTTTTAGTCAATGATGTTTCATTACGAAATTTAATTCCTGCTGAACTATCGAAACAATTCGGGTTTTACCAATCAAAACCCTGGACTGCTTTTTCTCCTGTTGCTGTAACACCTGACGAACTGGGTAGCGCCTGGGATGGAGGAAAAGTCCATTTACCACTTATTTCTACGTTAAATAATAAAGAAATTGGTTCACCCAATGCCGGAATTGACATGATCTTTGACTTTGGACAATTAATTGCCCACGCTGCAAAAACTCGTTCTTTAATGGCAGGAACTGTCATTGGTTCGGGAACTGTAGCAAATGAAGGAAGTCCGGATGGCTCAAGTTGTTTAGCAGAAGTTCGCTGCTTAGAAATAATTCATAATGGAAAACCCTCTACTCCATTTATGACTTTTGGTGACCGTATTGAAATTGATATGAAAGATGAACAAGGAAATTCAATATTTGGGAAAATAAACCAGGTAGTTAAAAAGTACGAACCCAAAAATTAGGTTACCGCTTTAACCTGTATCCCACGCCGGGTATTCATAGTGAGCCGGAGGACTTTAACTTGTGATTGTGTTGATTCCGGAATCACACCGGAAACTAATCATATCCCGAACAGGAGTCAAACCGGATAGTTTAAAGATGCCATCTTTTGCTATCCAGCCATGGCCTGGGCAACAGCTGGGAAAAGACGGCATCTTCTTATATCAGCAGGAAAAAAAGTATCAGCAACGAAGAATATCCTGCACCTAATGTGTACATCGGATCGGTAATCTGCACTTCCAACTTCTGGATATACGGGATATATATTGTGTGATAACCTTTCATTCCCTCGTTATACCATACTACTGAGAGCGTTTGATCATTGACTTCCATCACCAGCAGATTGGTGAAATCTTTGCCGTTGACTCTCACAAAAATCCGATCTCCGACTTCTAATTTTTCAGCTAACGCTCCAGGTTTATCTTCTTCCACATAGTATTTGTCATTAAATACTTCTTTATAAGTATAGCAGGAGGCCAGCATCGCAGAAAATGCTAATAGATACAATACTTTGGCAATTATCCTGACTAATCGTTCCATGATCGTTTTGTTATTGATGAGAAACAGATTTTTCACGTTTCCTAGTTTCTGTCTTTTCTGAGAATGAAACCGACCAGAAAGGTGTACTTTACTGCACCTGAAGATGGAACAAACGCAAAGTTGATTGGAATGTAAACATTATCATTCTTGTAGGTATGGCCCACTGCAAACACAAATGAACTTGTGCCATCACCTGCTGTGGACAAATTTGGACCTACCCCGGCTTCAAATCCATCCCGGGTTCGAAATCCCACAAGTAAGCTTAGGCTTAAAACAGGTTGATCTGTTTCGAAACCACCAAGCAAGATCACCGTCTCTATCAATCCCTGAAGACCATCCGTTGTTTCAAAATACCGGGTCTCAAATTGCCATCCTACCTGGCTGATATATGGAAAAATATCGTTGTCCCTCATATATTTCCCCATTTCTCCTCCGATATAGGTCAAACCCGCACGGGGTCCTGACAGTTTGATCGGCTTTGGTGGACGAAATGTACTTTCCTGTGCTGAACCTCCCTGCGCAACTGCGATTAAGGAGAGCGCGCATACCGTAATCATAGTTAACATTGACTTTTTCATGACATTGGTTTTTTAGTTGAACATCATTTTGGTCAAATGTACGTTGGTATAAGAGCTGTAGTAAACTGAATGTCAAAAGCCCGGGATATTAAAAAACGGGTTTCCACAAGGCTAAAGGAAACCGCAGCAGGTAGTTTGAAGATTTTACTTTTATTGTAATAAAACGGGGAAGAAGTTGCAGAATTAACAATTCTCAGAAATTCGATTTTTGGATTCTAAATCAAATATTATTAAAAAATTTACAGTTTCCTGATTACCAGTTAATTATCATCAAACACATATATATAATCATCATTTGGATGGATTTTAGGCCTGTATTTGGGTGTCATTGGAATTTCTGCTAAATTATTATTTCACTACCGTATCTCCCTAATCAAATCTTAACAATAATGAAAAGGGACTATTTGATTGATGAACAAAAATGCTATGTTAAAGGAGAAAGTATGGTGTGTTTATGAAGCGCAAAGGATAGAGATCGCCTCCAAATGACATAGGTTAAATAGATGGAATTCCCTATATTCGGTTGTTGAACTAAAACCCGTCACAACCACATGGGTTTAAATTTCAGATGTTTTTTTGCTGCTGCATCCCGGGAGTACCTGAATTTAGTGCATGCCCCCATTCTCAGGTAAATGCTCCCAAATACACTAAAAAATACCTGAAAATTCATGACCCATATCAGCATCTATCCTGCCGCCACACAACGCATCCGGTAAGCATTTCCTGGACTGAATTAACCACCTATCCTGATTTTTACCAATCTCTTTGTTTATTTAAAGATTCTTTACAATTTGGCATCCTATGTCAGCACAGGAAGCCGTAAGCATCGGTGTCGATCTGGGAGGTACACACATAAAGTATGCGGTCATCCGGGTGCAGGGTGATATTCTCTGGGAAGGGTCGAGGCCTACCCGTTCCGGAGTATCGAAAAAAGCCGTGCTGGAGAATGTTATTGCATGCGTGGAAGAAGCAAAAAACCAGGCTTCTGAGGCTGGCTATACTCCCCTGTGTGCCGGTGTAGGCACTCCTGGTCTGGTGGATGTTGAAAAGGGGCTCGTGCGGGGAGGCGCTTTCCAACTGCCCGACTGGAACAATGTTCCCCTGCGTGACATCGTTTCGAACGCCACAGGCCTGCCCGTATTTGTTGACAACGACGCCAACATGATGGGCCTCGGTGAGTGCGTATATGGCAACGTCGGGAAATGCCGGAACATGATATTTCTGACCATCGGTACAGGCATCGGGGGAGCGATCATTATTAACGAGGAGCTATACCGGGGCCATAATTACGCTGGAAGCGAGCTGGGGTGCTTTATGATGTTTTTCGAAGGTAAAACCGCGTATTGGGAGGATTTTGCTTCTACCGAAGCCATGATACAAAGATACCGGCAAAAAGCAGGAGATGTCCCTGATAAAGAGACAATTAACGGACATTATATATTTGAAAAATACCGCGCAAATAATCCGGTTGCCGTGGATGTAGTAGATGAGAATACCCACCTGATCGGACTTGGTGTAGCAGGTTACCTCAATATCTTCAATCCGGAAATGGTGGTAATCGGGGGCGGCATATCTGAAGCCGGCGAATTTTATATCGACAAAATCCGGAAAGTAGCATTAAAATACGCCATGAAAGAGTGCAGCGAAGGGGTGAAAATACGGGCTGCAAGCCTCGGGAATAAAGCCGGATTCTTAGGCGCCGGTTATTTCGCAATGAAACAATTAAAAGTTAAAAAATAAACCCATGAACAAAAATATTTATATCGTCGGCCTTATACTCCTGACTTTTTTCGTCATCTCATTCCTAACCAATATTTTGGGAGCACTCAATCCCAATGTTTCGCAGAGCTACAGCCTGAATGAGACCATGGCCGGATTTTTACCTTTTGCCTTTTTTATTGCATATGGCGTCATGTCAATCCCTTCAGGTTTCCTGGTTGAAAAGTGGGGTGAAAAAAGGATGATGATCCTGGCTTTTGCACTTGCCTTCTTAGGAGCGTTGGTGTTTGCCATTCGTCCGGAGTTTAATGTTTTTGTGGTTTCCTTATTTATCATCGGCTCAGGGATGGCGGCTTTGCAAGTTGTGATCAATCCACTATTGAGGGTAGCGGGAGGCAAAGCACATTTTGCCTTTAATTCCGTATTGGCACAACTCATCTTCGGCCTGGCCTCATTTATCAGCCCACAGATGTATTCATACCTGGTATCCAATATTGACCAGGGAAATGTGCAAAAACCACTCATTGGCTTAATGACAGGTCTGGTACCACAACTGATGTCGTGGGTGGCAGTGTATTGGGTATTTGCCGTGCTTGTCCTGTTAATGATTGTGGTGATTATTCTGGTGAAGTTTCCAAAGGTCGAATTGCAAGAAGATGAAAAAGTTGGATCCAAAGACAGCTATTTGGAGTTATTTAAAAATAAGTATGTAATCCTCTATTTTCTGGGCATATTTGCTTATGTCGGCACAGAGCAGGGGATTTCTTACTGGATGTCAAAATTTTTGAATATTTATCATGGCTTCGATCCCGATACCACCGGAGCTGATGCGGTTTCATACTTCTGGGGGTTGATGACCATCGGGGGTGTACTGGGGCTTGTACTCTTGAAATTGTTCGACAGTAAACTTGTACTTCGGTGGTTTACAATACTTGCTATGATAAGTGTTGTATTTGGTTTGCTGGGAAGCGATCGGATATCGTTATGGGCTTTCCCGATTTCAGGCTTCTTCTTATCGATCATGTACCCGGTTATCGTTTCTCTGGGGCTCAATTCAGTTTCCAAACACCACGGTTCTTTTGCGGGCATACTTATGACAGGGATTGCCGGAGGAGCCATTGTACAAATACTAATTGGAGGTATCAGCGATTTATATTCACTTAAAACAGGAATGGTATTTTTATTCATAACGCTTGGGTACATATTCAGTATCAGCATCTGGGCAAAACCGCTGGTATCGAATGAGACCATCCGCATGAAACGTAAAAGAGAAAAGGAAGAAGCTTCCCTTTCAGATACAAATCAATAATCTTGCATTGAACATTGTCTATGGATGAATTGAATGATTTTTACAGCAGCTTTGAGCACCTCACCACAGAGATTTTCGAAAATGCAGATAAAGGTTCCCTGTACCTAGCACGGATTATTGCCGATCTGATCAGAAAAAAAACCGAAGTCAACGAAATGATCGTACTGGGGCTTGCCACTGGTGCTTCACCTATCAGGATGTATGACGAACTGGTGCGCATGCACAAGGAAAAAGGACTTAGTTTCAAAAATGTGATCACCTTCAACCTGGATGAATATTACCCGATTCAGAGCGATTCCCTCCAGAGTTACAACCACTTCATGTATGAGCATCTCTTCAGCCACATCGATATTAAACCCGAAAATGTACACATTCCCGATGGTGCGCTTGATGTAAAAGATGTACCCGGATATTGCAGGAGCTACGAAGAGAAGATCAGGGAATACGGGGGATTAGATGTGCAAATCCTTGGAATCGGCCGTACAGGTCATATCGGATTTAACGAGCCGGGCTCCCATATAAAATCGGTAACCAGGCTGGTATCGCTTGATAATATTACCCGATTAGACGCTGCAAAAGACTTTCTTTCACTGCAACGGGTACCCCGCCGGGCCATCACAATGGGTATATCCACGATAATGGGCGCCAGGCGTATTTATATTCTCGCCTGGGGCGACCGGAAGGCACATGTGGTAAAAAAGATGGTGGAAGGCGACATTGACAACAGTGTTCCGGCCACTTATCTCCAGGAACACGACCATGTGTATGTAATTCTTGATAAACCGGCTGCAGCGATGCTGTCGCGTATAAAAACACCATGGCTGACAGGTTTCCCCGAATGGACGGACGTTTTGCGTAAAAATGCGGTGGTGTGGCTGAGCCTGAAATTGGATAATCCGATACTGAAACTGACAGACAAGGATTATAACGATAACGGCCTCGGCGATCTTGTAGCTGACCAGGGGCCCTCCTACGATATCAACATCAAGGTATTTAATGAATTGCAGCACACCATTACAGGCTGGCCCGGAGGCAAACCCAATGCAGACGACAGCCAGCGGCCTGAAAGGGCGGAGCCAGCAAAGAAAAATGTAATTGTATTCAGCCCGCACCCGGATGATGACGTGATCTCGATGGGTGGTTCGCTGATGCGGTTGGTGGATCAGGGACACAATGTGCATGTAGCATACCAGACCTCTGGCAATATTGGCGTCTTTGACGAGGACGCCCTGCGGTTCCTTGATTTTGTTCTGAATATCAACCGGAAAATGGAATTAAAAGACGAAGAAGCTGAAAAACGGTATCTGAAAATACAGAAATTCATTGAATCAAAAGAACCAAGTCAGAAGGATTCACAGGAGGTACTTTGGGTAAAAGGCCTGATCCGAGAAACAGAAGCAAGAGCAGCATGCAAGTTCAGTGGGGTGAATCCTGACAAGATACATTTTCTGAATATGCCGTTTTATGAGACAGGCCAGATCAGAAAAGCGCCACTGGATAAAAAGGATATTACGATCATTGAGGAGCTGATATGGGAAATAAAACCGCACCAGATATTTGCCGCTGGTGATTTTGCCGACCCGCACGATACGCAGCAGGTATGCCTGCAGGCGATCATGAAAGCGCTGAAAAATATAAAAGCAAGCAGTGACGGCGACTGGCTCAACGACTGCTACCTGTGGCTGTACCGGGGTGCCTGGGAAGAATGGCCTGTTGAGCAATTAGAAATGACGGTGCCGCTGAGTCCGGGCGAACTGGAGCGTAAAAGAAAGGCCATATTTATCCATCAGTCGCAGAAAGACAGCCCGCTCTTCCCCGGAGATGATACCAGGGAATTCTGGCAACGCGCCGAAGAACGCAACAGGCACACCGCCAGCCTTTTTAACAAACTCGGCCTGGCCAATTACGAAGCCATGGAAGCTTTCGTACGGTTAAAATTCTAAACACAGAATTGATATTGCGATTATGGATGGAGTTGTCGGGGGTTGTGCAAAAAGGAGATCGTCCTTCTGACCGAAGGGCCTGCCTGCCGTCGGAGCCACGAGCGACGGCGGGTAGTAAGAATCTGTATTTTAGTGAGTTCTGATAGTTAAAGATTCTTCGATTCCTACTAATAAATAAAATTTTGTAACATATTGGTTATCAACATATTCCAAATATCCCCCTAAATCCCCCTTTAGTAAGGGGGATTTGTTTAAAATGCAGTTTTGGGCCTTTTCAAATGGGAGGCTCCGAATGTGAATTTTGGCCCATTCCCCCTTAGCAAAGGGGGAACAAAAGGGGTTGTGATGCTTTGGATCGTAATTTTAGTTTTTGAATTATAAATAGATTTGATGTACTAACACTCATGGCTTTTTGCAACTTTTTAAATTCATTTTCAATAAGTTGAATGAATTTATGGGGGCTTCAGAATGACGTTTAATTTAGGCTTTTTGCACAGCTCCCAGTATAGAGTTTCATTTCCGAAAGCCCGCCGACAGGGCAGATTTATTTCGCAGTCAAACTAAAAAGTACCGAGGAAATGTCTCTTTTTCGTATCTCTGGTTTATTTTTAGCTTCAAATAACACATACACTTCTTTTTTGAAAAGGAATTTTAAATAAAGCACGAATGAAATCTCAAAAAGCACCTCTACTGATTATAATGAGCCTGCTGGTTCTTTCCGGCTGCCATTCAGGTGCATCACTCGAAAAGCTGGAAAACCAGATCAACGAAGAATTCGGAAAAGTACAGGGAATCTTCGCAGTGGCTTTTAAAGACCATTCGACAGAGACTGTACTTTTTATTAACGAACACGAATCATTCCATGCTGCCAGCACAATGAAGACCCCGGTGCTGATCGAAGTGTATAAACAGGCAAGTGAAGGAAGATTTACGTTGACCGACTCCATTGAGATGAATAATACGTTTAAAAGCATTGTTGACGGGAGTCTTTACAGCCTGAAAGCTGAAGATGACAGCGAGAAAGAGCTATACAACATCACCGGGAAAAAGCGTACCATCTCTGACCTTGTGTATGATATGATCATTGTGAGCAGCAACCTGGCCACCAACATAATCATTGAACTCGTAGGAGCAGATAATGTAACGCAGACCATGCGTGATCTCGGCGCACCTGATATTCAGGTGCTACGCGGTGTGGAAGACATCAAAGCCTTCGAACTTGGTATGAGCAATACCACAACGGCATACGATCTGATGGTTATTTTTGAACGTATGGCAAAGGGTGAAACGGTAAGCACAGAGGCCTCTGAAGCCATGATCAATATTTTGCTGGATCAAAAATTTAATAAAATCATTCCGGCTAAGCTGCCCGATGAAGTCCGGGTAGCACACAAAACCGGTGCAATTACAGGTGTGCACCATGATTCGGGCATTGTTTTTCTTCCCGATGGCCGTAATTATGTGCTGGTTCTGCTATCAAAAGAGGTAGCCAACACCGATGCGGGTACTTCCGCCCAGGCAAACGTATCGCGGTATATTTATGATTTTATAACACACTGATTATAAGAAATTCATTTCATCCCAGAGCCGTTCAAATTCGTCAATATAGGCTTCTACAATCCGGTAATTATCTGTTACGATGATATTTTCATTATTGGATTCTGAAGCCGTACGCGTCCAGTTATAGCTACCGGTTATCACGTTCAGCCTATCGATAATAGCAAATTTGTGGTGCATGAGGCTTTTATCTGTATCAATCTTTACCTGAATACCCTCGTGTTTAAACCTGAAAATATCGGATCCCCTGTCCATGATCTTTTCATCATCCGTTATGATGCGTGTAGCAATGCCTTTCCTGAAAACATCAGTAATCGTGCCCGAAATCAGATTATCGGTGATAGTAAACAGACAGATATCAAGCGACTTACCAGCGTTTGTTATCACTTCGATCACCCTCCCCCTGATGTCATCTTTATGGCTGAAATAGGCATTGTTATGCATCTTGTTCGTGCCAAAGTCTCCAAGCAAGCGGCTCACTTTCTTTAGCCACTTAAAAACGAATGGGTAATTTGTTGCATCGGTCTTTTCAGAAGCAAGCCAGGTGGCATATTTCATCAATTCTATGCGGGTTTGAGCAGAAAGATACGCTTCTTTCAACGTTTCCAGGATATCGTGGGCTTCATCACGCGAAAGAAACACATCATCCAGAGAGGTCTTGATTTTTTCCTTCAGCTTATCCATACATCATTTTTTAAAACCTGGTCAATGGCAATATACTATTTAACCCGAAAATTCCTAGTGGAATTTTCGGGTTAAAAGGGTGGAAGACAGAGTGGTTTCCAATGCCGATAATATGGAACTATTATCTTTAAACTTTCTTGCCAGGGACTCACATCCCGGGTTAAAATATTTTTTTCCTTCGGGATATTTTGAAAAACAGGCCCGGATATAAGGCTGCAACACCTTATATGAAAAAATGTGGCCCTAATTAAGCCCAAAAGCCCCTTTTTATAAATGTGCGGAAAACAGGAAGAGAAACCTTTAGTATTTCATCTCTAAAATTTTCCACACGATTTCTAAAAAGTTGAGAGAAAAAATAAAGAAAATAATTTACACCATCACCGAAAAATCTCCATACTCGTTTTTGGTTACACGGTTGCGGTAGGCATGAAACAGGCTGTGTGCCATGGTATCTTCCCACGGCGCGGTAAACTCATACCCGCCTATGGATTTGATGCCTGCCACTTCGGCGGCAGTACCTGTAAAGAATGCTGCATCGGCACCGTTGATCTCTTCAGGCAGAATTTTCCGTTCTTTCACCGGAAAACCAAACTCCCGGGCGTATTCGATGATAGTTGCACGTGTAATTCCAGGCAGAATATGTCCTAATGAGGGCGTAATGAGCTCTCCGTTTTTTTCCAGGAAAAAATTGGCTCCGGGTCCTTCGGCAATGTATCCTTCCAAATCCAGCAACAAGGCTTCATCGAACCCTTTTGATTTGGCCTCCGTTGTTGCAAGAATCGAATTGGTGTACTGCCCGGTGACTTTGGCATCTACCGGTACCGAATGTGGATTTGGCCGCTGGTATGAGGAGATCATTACACGTACAAACTTATCCCCCAGATAACGTCCCCATCTCCAGGCTGTGATCAGTACATGCACTTCATCTGTAAGCGTCAGCGTCATGTTTGCACCGAGGTAAACAAGTGGACGAATATAGGCATTTGAAAGGTTGTTTTTCTCCAGCAGTTCGTATGATATTTTGATCAGCTCTTCTACTGAGTACGTAAGGGTGATATACATCTTTGCGGCAGAATGATGCAGGCGCTCATAATGTTCACGAGCTTTGAAAATCTGTGGCCCTGTAGGCGTATCGTACGAACGGATGCCTTCAAATACACCGTTTCCGTAATGCAGGGTCTGTCTGAACAGGTCACCTGCCGCTTCTGCGGCTTTGATCCATTTGCCATTTAAAAAAAGTAGAGTGTGTTCGTTGTAATACATAACTGTTTTTATTCTGCTAAACTTTTTGAAAGAATTATATCGGATATGGCAGATCCGACTTTGGTTGTAGTGAAAAATTTTGTTGGATTAAGGTCTTCGGTAACAATCCCTCTGGCAATTACTTCTGCAACTGCCTCCCGGACGGTCCGGCCCTCTTCAGCCAGTCCAAACGAATGTTCCAGCAGCATGGCTAGTGAAAGTACAGACGCCATGGGATTTGCCGAATTTTTACCTGCTGCCTGAGGATACGAACCATGGATAGGCTCAAATAATGAAACCGTTTCACCCACTGACGCCGAGGGCATAAGTCCGATGGAGCCGGTAATCACCGAAGCTTCGTCTGTGATAATGTCGCCAAACATGTTTTCGGTAAGTATCACATCAAATTGCGCCGGATTCAGGATTATCTGCATGGCGGCATTATCCACAAACATAAACTCCAGTTCAATCTTCGGATAGCCCGCTGCCAGTTCCTGCACAGTTTTACGCCACAACTGGCTGGTCGCAAGCACATTGGCTTTGTCAACCAGGGTTAGTTTGCTGCTACGCTTTCTTGCAGCTTCAAAAGCCAGCGTGGCAATACGAACAATTTCATTGCGATTGTACGAACAGGTATCAACAGCCTCCGAATGGTCCTCTGCTACAAAACTAGGTTTGCCAAAATAAATGCCGCCGGTAAGCTCCCGGTAAACAACAAAATCAACATTGCGGATGCGTTCTTCTTTCAATGGTGACAATGAAATCAGGTCCTCGTAGGTAGTAACCGGCCGGATGTTGGCATAAAGACCAAGCGATTTACGCATCCGCAGCAATCCCTCTTCCGGCCTCACACGGGCTTCCGGGTTGTTATCATATTCAGGTGCGCCGATAGCTCCGAATAAGATCGCATTCGAAGACCGGCAAATTTCTTCTGTATTTTCCGGAAACGGATCTCCTGTTGAGGCTATTGCAGCGGCTCCGATCTCACCGTATGTCAACGAAAATTCATGGCCAAACCTCTCTTCTACAGCTTTCAGTACGCCCGTAGCCTCCCTGATTACTTCAGGCCCGATGCCATCTCCCGGTAATACTGCAATTTTCCCTCTCATTTTTAATACGTTTCCAATGTATAAATACTGTTTTTTTCAAATTCTCTTATCGATTCCAGATGATCCAGCAAAAACTCAAAATCATCCTTGCCGGTAAGCAGGCAATGTTTCTTAAACGGATTGATCTCAAATGGTTCCGATATTGACATTCCGGGTAGTTTGATCAGTTGTGCCTTCAAATCAACTTCAACTTCCATACCTGGTTTGTCCTCAATACTGCGAAACAGGGTTTCTGAAAACGTCTCTGACACTTGTACCGGCAGAAGGCCGTTGTTCAGGGCATTGTTTTTGAAAATGTCGGCAAAATAGCTTGACACCACCACCCTGAAACCGTAATCGAATATGGCCCAGGCGGCATGTTCGCGGCTGGAACCGCAACCGAAGTTTTTACCCGCCAAAAGTATCTTGCCCGTGTACTTTTTATTGTTAAGCGGAAAATCTTTAACCTTTTCTCCCTTGTCATCATACCGCCAGTCTCTGAACAGGTTTTCGCCAAATCCTTCCCGTGTGGTTGCTTTTAAAAACCGTGCCGGAATGATCTGGTCGGTATCAATATTTTCTCCCGCCAAGGGGACTACAGACGATATCAGCTTATCAAATTTTTCCATTCTTTCTGCTAAATAGTGTTTGTCCATAAAGTCCGTAATTCAAAAAAATGAATGACTTTATTATAATGACCCACCCCTACACCCCCGCCTGCGGCGGGGGAATTATTTGTATTCATTTTTTTGAATTCTCCAAACATCATTACTTTATAGACAGACTTTAAATAATTTCCCGCACATCAGCTATGTACCCTTTTATCGCTGTTGCTGCAGCTGTCAGCGGACTGGCAAGCAATGTACGCGATCCAGGCCCCTGACGTCCTTCAAAGTTCCGGTTTGATGTAGAAACACAATATTCTCCTTTTGGTATCTTGTCTTCGTTCATTGCCAGGCATGCTGAACAACCCGGCTGCCGGAGTTCAAAACCGGCGGCCTCAAGTATTTTGTCTATTCCCTCTTTCCGGGCCATTGCCTCAACCTGACGCGACCCCGGTACAATCAACGCGGTGATGTTAGGCGCTTTCTTCCTGCCTTTCACAACCCGGGCCACCTGCCTTAAGTCTTCAATTCGCCCGTTCGTGCATGAGCCGATAAACACGTAGTTCACCTTTTTCCCAAGTAACATTGTGCCGGAATCAATGTTCATATAACTTATTGATTTGTCAAATGAATAAGTTTCGCCGTTCAGCTTATGCTCCGGAGAGGGAACCATTTCATCTATACACATGCCCATACCCGGATTAGTACCGAAGGTGATCATGGGCGCAATGTCCTCTGCATGAAAGGTAAGCTTCCGGTCGAAAACAGCGTCAACATCCGTATGGAGTGTATTCCAGTACGATATCATCTTTCCCCATGCTTTTCCCCGGGGAGCAAATTCCCTGTTTTTCAGATATTCAAAAGTCACCTCATCAGGAGCGATCATTCCTCCGCGTGCGCCCATTTCAATGCTCATATTGCAAACGGTCATCCTGCTTTCCATTGAAAGGTTTCTGATAGCCTGTCCGGAATATTCCACAAAATAGCCGGTAGCGCCGCCCATTCCGATTTTGGAAATGATATACAATATTAGGTCTTTGGCCATAACACCGTTCTGAAGATCACCCTCAACATTTATCCGCATGGTTTTGGGTTTGAACTGGAGCAAGGTCTGCGTGGCCAGCACATGCTGCACTTCGCTGGTACCAATACCGAAAGCAATGTTTCCGAAAGCGCCATGTGTTGAAGTGTGGCTGTCGCCACATACAATGGTCATTCCCGGTTGAGTTATGCCGAGTTCGGGGCCAATCACATGCACGATACCCTGGTACGGGTGCCCGAGACCGTAAAGCTCGATTCCATACGTTTTGCAATTTTCGGTCAGCACACTTACCTGCTTTCTTGAAAGTGCATTTTTAATAGGCAGATGCTGATCGTATGTGGGCACATTGTGGTCAGCAGTAGCTATGGTTTGTTTTGGCCTGAATACCTGTAATCCCTTCTCATTAAGACCGGTAAATGCCTGCGGGCTTGTAACTTCATGAATAAAATGCCTGTCAATATAAAGTACTGACGGACCATCATTAATTTCACATACCACATGCTGTTCCCAGACTTTATCAAATAATGTTTTGTCCATTTATTTTGAAATTACAATACTTTATGACCTGTATTCTATTATGCGTTATACATGCTCACGGACGTGTGTCACAGAGATTACCCCTTCTGCCAATGTGATCAACCGCTCATCCGAAATTATTTTATTGCCGTCGGCTTCTTCAATAAACCGGGCATAGATCGTATCCAGGTGATCGCTGAATTGCGGAACATTTAATTTTTCGAGCTTAAATTTAAGCGCAGCCCGGCCGCTTCTGGCGGTAAGCACAATCGAAGTGTGGTCCACCCCAACTTCGTTCGGATGCATTATTTCGTATGTGGTTCGGTTTTTAATAACACCATCCTGATGAATACCTGAGGAGTGTGCAAACGCATTACCTCCGACAATTGCTTTGTTAAGCTGAACAGGCATCCGCATGGTATCGGAAACCAGCTTGCTCAACGGACACAGCAATTCACTATTTATGCCGGTGGTATAGTTAAGGTATTGATGTTTTTTCAAGATCATGACTACTTCTTCAAGAGAAGTGTTGCCAGCCCGTTCACCGATGCCGTTTATGGTGCACTCCGCCTGGGTGGCGCCGTTTTTAATGGCTGCTAAGGTATTGGCCGTAGCCAGTCCCAGGTCATTGTGGCAGTGGGTGGACACTTGCACCCGATCTATCCCTTCCACATGTTCGATCAGATACCTGATCTTTTCGCCATACTCTTCCGGCAGGCAGTACCCCGTTGTATCGGGTATATTTACCACCGTAGCGCCGGCTTTCACCACGCCTTCTATCACTTTTGCAAGATATTCATTGTCGGTCCGGCCGGCATCCTCTGCATAAAATTCAACATCATCCGTATATTTTCTGGCATATTTTACACACCATACGGCGCGTTCATAAATCTCATCCCTGTTGCTTCTGAATTTATATCTTATATGCTGATCGGAGGTGCCGATACCTGTGTGTATCCGGCCTCTTTTGGCATGTTTGATGGCTTCTCCGGCACAGTCAATATCCTTTGCTACCGACCTTGATAGCGCACATACAATCGTGTTTTTTAATACTGCGGCCACTTCCTGCACAGATTTGAAATCTCCCGGGCTCGACATGGGGAATCCCGCTTCAATAATATCAACTCCGAGATCTTCGAGCGCCAACGCAATGGTGACCTTCTCACGACTGTTAAGACCGCTACCAGGCACCTGCTCGCCATCCCTCAACGTAGTATCAAAAATCTGAATTTTGTTTGAATTCATGACCTTGCTAATTGCTTTTTTGAAACAATAAGGTTAAGATTAAGCTTGCATAGATACATCAACCAGCTAGTATCATGAAATTGAAATTCGGTGATTTTACGATACTCAAACGTTAAAATATTGTTTTATAGTATTTATTATCAGATATTTAGAAATTTTGAATTAATCATAATATACAATGTCCAACTCGCAATCAAGCAATCTTTTTTTCCTTATAAAATCACTGGAAAAGTCTGAGAAAAGAGCATTTAAGCTGTTTATTACCCGGAGCGGTAACCGCGAAGAGATGAAAATAATAAAATTGTTTGACGCTATCGACAAGCAGCAGGCCTATGATGAAGCTGAAATCCTGAAAAAAGAACCGGAAATAGCCAAAGGCCAGTTGTCGAATCTGAAGGCACATCTGTACCAGCAGATTCTTTCAAGCCTGCGAATTATTCATACCACGCACAATCCTGATATGCAGATCAGGAAGCTCCTTGATTTTACAAAAATTTTGTACAACAAGGGCTTGTACATGCAGTGTTTACGAATCCTGGATAAGGCCCGGAATCAGGCCAGGGAGGCCAGTCGGTTTCATCTGTATCTCGAAGTGCTGGAATTTGAGAAGGTCATTGAAAACCAGTTTATAACCAGAAGTATTGAAAACCGTGCAGAATTGCTTACCGGGGAAGTAAAAGATGTGCTGGACGTGGTAACCAACACGCACAACTATTCTAACCTTGCTCTGCGTCTGTATGGAATTTATATTAAAACCGGTCACGTAAAGAATGAAGAGGAGTACCTGATCGTAAAGGATTTTTTTCATACTTATCTTGAAAAAACCAACCTGCAACGCAAGTCCTTTTCAGAAAACATGTACTATCACATAGCGCATGCCTGGTACTATTATATCATTCAGGATTTTATAAAATACCACGATCATTCGGCAAAATGGGTTGAATTATTTGAAGAATCACCGGGAATGATTGATCATGAAATGACCTGGTACCTGAAAGGTCTGCATAACCTGCTCACAGCCTTGTTTATTACCGGGCATTATGATGAGTTTATTGATGTACTCGACCGCTTTGAATCCTTTGAAAAACAACGCTACCCGCATCTTAATGAAAACGAACGGATCAGATGCTTCATATATCGCTACACAGCCCTGATAAACCGGTCATTTATGGATGGTGATTTTGAAAAGGGCGTAAAGATCGTGGATAAAATCGAGGAGAATCTGAAAACCTACGGTTTCAAGATCGATAATCACCGGATCCTGCTCTTTTACTACAAGATCGGCAATCTGTATTTTGGCAACGGCAACTTTTCAAATGCACTGAAATATCTGAATAAAATAATAAATTTCAGGGATGTAAGCCTCAGGGAAGACCTGCATGTTTATGCCCGGATACTAAATCTGATCATTCATTATGAAATGGGTGATGAGCATCAGCTGGAGTATCAGATCAAGTCGGTGTATCGTTTTCTGGGCAAAATGAATGATATTAACGATGTACATAAGGAAATCTTTAATTTTCTACGGCGTTCGGGAAAAATCTACCCGCAGAATATCAAGGCGGAGTTTAGAAAACTGATAACCAAATTTGAGCAACTGGCGGCCCGGCCGTATGAGAAACGACCTTTTTATTACCTCGACATTATTACATGGCTGCAAAGCAAAATCGAGAATAAATCGATCTCGGAGTTGATAAATGAACGCTTAAACAAGTAGATCACGCATTCAGTTAGTAATAATTTAGCAAAAATTTTAATTTTAAATATTTATCACCAAATCGGTGTTACTTTAAACGAAACATTTCTACGTTATAATTTAATCCTCCATGAAGCCCCCTTATTTTGGATCCTGGCATAACATTTCCTATATTACCTTATCCGGCGAACAACTCAAACAAGCCACCACCTATCTACATCGCACTGTGCAGTTTGTAGCCATAATTGGCAAAAATCTGGTACACCAGGATGATGATGACTCCAACACCAATATGGGGTGGGAAGAATCATCAGGCAGCCTTACGGGACATTGAGTGTCCGGATCCGCCTCATTCAGACTGGTGTTGAATGTTCCGGAATATGCGCTCCGGTTTCAGGATGAAGAACGAAAAAATCTTGAGGAATTCGCACTTTCCGGAAAACGCAAAGCTAAAATCATGGAGTGGATGAAATCCGAAACGTCTATCCTGGGAACTGATACTGAAAAGTTGAAGTACATAGATCATTACCAGATACCTGCACATCCGGTGGATGAAGGCGCAGCTTTCGAAGACATCCCCGTAAATGTACGTAAAGACTGGGCGGCTATTTTTGGCAATGCAGCCATTGCGCTCAGTGAAGTTGCCGGCAACATCCAGCCCGGCGCTTCCGTGCGCGTATGGCCACATCATTTTGATATGGGCAGCTATTTTCCACTGGACAAGAACGGGGGAAAGCCATAGGCGCCGGCCTGGCCATACCCGATACGGTAGAAGACGACTTCTATTTTTATGTCTATGGCTGGAACAGTGATTCAGAAATACCGTATTCCGGCCTGCCGCTATTTGATGCTGGCAGGTGGCATACAGATACCTGGAAAGGCGCTGCACTTCCGGTAATGGATTTATCCGGCTTTTCGGTTCCGGACCAAATCACCGCTGTGGGTGATTTTTTTGAGAATGGCACCGGATATTTTCTGGAGATTTTCAAAAATTAAATGGAGTGTTTGACGATATGCCACCCAATTAAAACTTGTAGGTTATCATTCCTTTAATGCGCTGTAATGATGTAATTATGCTAATATTGTCAGTAGTTATACATTCGAGCACTGGTGAGAATAGCATTGAAAAAAACAGGTGATTTTATCCTGGGAATCTTTAATTTCAATATTCGCAGGAAATTAAACGGTAGGAAAGTAATCGTCCCTGTTAGAAGCGGAATAAAAGTCACCATTAGTGGTGAAAAGTGGTTGTCAGGTATATTGAAAATTTTATTTAATCATTCCGATGGTGCTTTTTTGGATATAGGCGCAAATTTAGGGCAAACCTTAATTAAGGTTAAAACCATTGATCCCTATAGGAATTACATTGGTCTTGAACCAAATCCATCATGTATATTTTATCTACAACACCTGGTGTTAAAAAATAATTGGAAAAATATTACTCTTGTCCCTGTAGGCATATATCCTTTTGATTGCTTGCTAAGCTTAGTTGGAGAGCATGATACACATGGTTCCTCAACAGTCATTGATGACTTCAAAACTAGTTCCAGGTTTAGCTCCAGAATTTCAAAACTTGTTCCATTATTATCTTTTTCAACCATTCAACAAAGTATTCCTGATATAAAAATTTCATTCATAAAAATTGATGTTGAGGGGGCGGAATTGGAAGTAATGGAAAGTCTGTCATATACTATTTAGACACAGAAGACCTATAATAATTTTAGAAGTATGGCATAACAACGGTGATCCATTAAAAACAGCCCGGGCAAAAAAATTAAATAATATGCTTGTTTCTTTAAACTATACAGTATTCAGTTGGATCAATATACAAGATAAACCCTATTATACTGATTTTAAAGAAGCAAAATTGGGGGATTATAGTTCAGAGAATTATGTGTTACTTCCTCAAGAAAGGCAGGATGAAATAAAAAAAGTGATTAAATGTGGCCTTGACATTTAGAAATATTTGTATAAGTAGTAGTGAACTAAACTCAACACATTCAAGTATTATCTTAAAGATCAATGAAAGAAAAGACTTCTACCAAACTATCATCTGCTATCAGGATGACATTGGAAAGGAATTCTGTCAGCTTTCACAAGGAAATTAGATTTTATTAAAGATAAAAACCTGTCGTAACAATGATGAATTACTTGACTATTATACTTTTTGGAGTGATTAGCATTTGCAGCAGTAATGCTCAGAATATGTCGAAGGCGCCGGTTACGGACTTTGGTAAAATGTACCTCCCGGTATGGCAGGAAGCCCGGGAACACTGCCTTGAGGTAGCCAGAGCGATGCCGGAGGACAAATATACCTGGAAACCAACCGAAGTGAGTAAAACCTTTGCCGAGCAGATGGTGCATATTGGATATACCATCAAGCTTCTTACACAACGGTATGTAGAAGGAATGGAAGTGAGTGGTCAAACACCACCGGCAACAGGCATGACCAAGGCGGAAATTATCCGGATGTTGGAGGAAAGGTTTGACTATACTGAAAAAGTTATCTTTTCGATGACAGAGGAAAAGTTAAGCGAAACATGCAGGATGTATCATAGCGGTAACATCGTAAGCCGCAAATTTGCGTTTTTTTATGTACAGGACCACCTGACGAATCACAGGGCCAAAGCTAATTTATACATCCGGATGAACGGAATTCAACCACCTGAATATACCTGGTAATTAAAGCTCAAAGCTGAAGGCTCAAAGCTGAAAGCTGAAGGCTCAAAGCTGAAAGCTGAAAGCTCAAGGCTCAAAGCTCAAAGCTCAAAGCTCAAAGCTGAAAGCTGAAGGCTCAAAGCTGAAAGCTGAAGGTTCAAAGCTCAAAGCTCAAAGCTGGGCGTAACAAGTAATTCGAAACAAAATCAACAATTAAACAAATAAACCCATCAACGCATAAACCCTTCAACTCATAAACCAAGTACTTTCACGAGGTAGTTAAGCTGAATCATTTTTTCTGTTCTACCTGGCACGGAAGTAACCTGCCCGTTCCGCAGGTGGACTCGTCTGACCGCTTTATTCATCGGAAGCCATGCATCTGCGCTCCTTCGACGGACATAGCCTATGGCGGAGTCCATGAAGCTTCGGCGAAAGCGTAAGGTTTGCCGATGACGCGGCCGGGCGGGCTTCCGCACCAGAATCCGGGTAGCTTTGCAACCAGTAAAATGACCTCACCTGAGAAAATGCATTGAAAAAGGTACTTATTTAGATATATATAGATATTTATGGATATATATGAATATATATAGATATTTATAGATATAATTAGTGGGAGATTTCATAGGGAGCATAGCGATCTAATTTAATTTAGTATTCAACTAATTACGTATATTTGACTTTAGATAGTTGAGTTTTCAATTAAATTATGGAAAAATGAGTAAAACAATTTTAGTTACCGGCGCCACTGGAAACATAGCCAGTCTGGTGATCCCTGATCTGATAAAGAATGGCATGAACGTCCGGGCCATGTTGCGGGACGTTTCCAAAGGCGAAGCCCTAAAAGAACAGGGTGCAGAAGTCGTAGAAGGAGATTTTGATGATAAGCAGAAATTGGGGAACAACCTGGAAGGTGCTGACTCCGTATTAGCCATTACCCCGCCAAATCCCAACGCCACCTCTCAGGGATCGAATATTCTTAATGCCGCAAAGGAAGCCGGCGTGTCATTTTATTTACGAATATCGGCTCTTGGCGCTGCAGCTGACGCACCTACCGACAATGGCCGGTTGCATATACAAAGCGATGAGGAACTTATGAACTCCGGAATTGCATATACAATCTTAAGACCGCACTTTTTTATGCAAAATATGTTTGCATCAGTTGATTCCATCAAGAACGAAGGAAAATTTTACATGGGCATGGGCGAGGGTAAATTGGGTATGATCGACGTCAGGGATATTGCTGACTGTTGTGTTTCCATACTAACCAATGGAGACCATAAAAACAAGATATACACGCCCACGGGTCCGGAGTCTATTCCGTTCTCAAAAGCAGCAGAGATCATTGGGAGTACCATCGGCAAGGAGGTTAACTATGTACCAGTACCACTCGAAGCCGTTCGTAAAGCCATTCTGGATATGGGATGGGGCGAATGGGGTGCCCAGATAATGGTAGATTATTCAAATGCTTATGCCTCCGGATGGGGTGATTTTACAACGAACGATGTCGAAACCATTACTGGTAAGATGGCCAGAAGTTTTCGGCAATTTGTGGATGATGTGTTTTCACCGGCGCTTGTATCCTGATCCTAATCGTTACGGATACTGTTGACAGGGTTCATAATATTTTTTTCATATAATGGATAATTTGTAGGAGGTTCGTGTTCAGTGGCGTTCGGGGAAATCAAACAATCAAATTCCTGTTGAATGTTTTCAACTTCCCAATAAGAAAGCACGCCGGAGTGTTTCTCTCCCGGAGAATCCTCAGGCAGTAAGCCAGGTTTGTAACCACGGATGGAAAACCCTGCGTAAAATAGTTCGTCGAAATAAGTGTCTGTTTCAAAAGCGTTGGCGTACCATTCTTTCGCCGCTTTTAAATCGTCCATTTTGTAAACAGTAGTTCGTAGTCCTAAAAAATTCATCGTATTTCAAGTTATTAAAAAAAATGAACTCTCAAAAATGCTGCATAATTTCTCCCCTGGTATTTCGTATAGAAGTCATGCAATGTAAATCAGATTCTTTCCTGTTAAAAAGGACATTATCGAAAAAGACATAAAAAAAAGCCTGCATAGATGACAGGCCTTTTCAAGACGAAAAAAAGTTAATGAATAAATTTTAAATTACTTTCACATTTACTGCATTTAATCCTTTTCTACCTTCCTTTAATTCAAATTCTACCGCGTCACCTTCTTTAATTTCATCAATTAATCCGGACACGTGCACGAAGTACTCTTCTTTTGATTCTTCTTCGATAATGAATCCAAATCCTTTTGATTCATTAAAGAATTTTACTGTTCCTTTTTTCATTATTAATAGTATAATTTAAAACGCAAAGTTAGTATTATTTCATTTTATATGAAGATTTTTGTGGCTAAAATTTTATTCTTGCGCATAACGTCCACGATAAGCGCAGTGCGCCTATCCAAGTTTCTATCCCGATAGCTATTATCGCTGCGTATTTTTTTTATTTTCAATCTTCCCCCTTATCTGATTTCACACAAAGACGTGAAGACACTATGAAATAGATCACATTTGGATTGACTAGGTTCTGTTTATCCTGGAGCAGTTGCCGGTAGCAAAGGCCGGCTTATTAGAACACGGAGCGATCCACACGACTAAAAACGGCTATTCTGCCAAATCCGGTTATTTGCAGGCATACGAAACGCTTTTAAAGATGTACGGTGTTATTTCGGACAAGCTGGGACTATCACCCCGGGATCGGGATAAATGGAAAGCGGTTGTTGAGCGGCCAGCGAGTTATTTGATAAAATAGGAGATTCTCCGTAAAAAATGCGAAGTTTTTGTACTGAGTTATTGGGTAAAAGAGGGACAACCGAGGCCTCCTCCACTAGAAAAACAATCCGCCAA